>NZ_QHHV01000212.1:0-51594 GCF_003947245.1 Actinoplanes sp. ATCC 53533
GGGCCTCCGGGCGCAGCCAGCACGTCACGTCCACCGCGAGGACGATCCTGCCGTCGGCAGCCCGCGGGACCGGCACCGCGGACAGGGCGGTCCGCAGCCGGTCGACATCGATCCGGCCGCGATTCAGCGCCGCATACATCGCGCCGTGGCCACGCCGATGCTGCCCGGCCAACGACAACTCGGCCAGCGAACGCACCGGTGTGTCCCCGCACAACACAGCGTCTGCCAGTTCGAACAACGCATCGGCGCGTGCGGTCAGACAGCGATGGAACTCGGCCCGGAACCCGGCCAAGCGCCCGAGAGCACCAGCCGGATCGACGTCAGGCACACTGATCATCAGACAGCCCTTGGTTCGGTTCTTCTTCCCTAGACAAGAGGAATGATCGATCAAGGGCTGTCCTCATGATCAGCCGGGGTCGATGTCACCCAGCCGCACGTTAAAACTCAAGCTAGCCCGTGTTTCGTAAGTGGGCCGGGCTGCGCCGGGCCCAGGCGCCGCCTGGCCGCACGCCGGGACCGCCCAGATACAACACCGGTATCCGGACGATCCCGTCGCACACCCAGCCGACCCCTGGACTCCGCCTCGCCGTCGACCCCCTTACGAAACACGGGCTAGACGGTGGTTTGATGGCCGCGTGCTGCACCTGAGGATCATCGTCCCGCCCGACCGTACGGCGGCCGTCCAGGAGCTGTTGACCGGCAACGACGCGGTGACCCACGTCGTCGTGCTGCCCGGCGCGGCCGTCGAGCCCGTCGGTGACCTGGTCTTCTGCGACGTCGTCCGGGAGGGCGCCAGCGCGATCATCGAGCGGCTGCGCGGCCTGGGCGTCGACCGGGACGGCTCGATCATGCTGGAGAAGGTCGACACCACGCTGTCGGCCGCGGCCGACCGGGCCGAGCGGCGGGTGCCCGGCCTCGGCGTGGACGCCGTGGTCTGGGAGGAGGTCGAGCACGCCACCGCGGCGGAGTCGGAGCTGTCCGGCGCGTTCCTCACCTTCATGATCGTGGCGACCGTGATCGCCGGCATCGGCGTCCTGCTCGATCAGCCCATCCTGATCGTCGGTGCGATGGTCGTCGGCCCCGAGTTCGGGCCGCTGGCCGCCGTCTGCGTCGGCATCGTGCGCCGCCGGCCCGCCCTGGTCCGCCGGGCCCTGCTGGCGCTGGGGGTCGGCTTCGCGGCCGGCATGCTGGTCACCGTCGCGACCACCTGGGCGCTGACCGCGCTCGACCTGGTCGGCAAGGACATGCTGCTCGGCGCTCGGCCGCTGACCGAGTTCATCTGGCAGCCGGACGCGCTGAGCTGGGTCGTCGGCTTCCTCGCCGGGGTGGCCGGGATGCTGTCGCTGACCTCGGCGAAGGCGGGCACCCTGGTGGGGGTCCTGATCTCGGTGACCACGGTGCCCGCCGCCGCGAACGTCGCGGTGGCGCTCGCCTACGGCGTGCTGAACGAGGCCGCCGGCTCGGCGCTGCAACTGGTCATCAACGTCGCCGCGATCATCGCGGCCGGGGTGCTGACGCTGTGTGTGCAACGGTTCACCGGCCGGCATCGCCGCACCGAGCACAGTGGACGGACCCAAGGCGGGCCCGCCGACCGGTAAGGTGACGCTCTGCCGGTGACCTTGATCGTGGTCGCCAGGACGACACGGGGGCTTCCAGCGTGATGGTCAGCAGGTCACGAATGCTGATGGGTACCACTGCGACAGTCGCCGCAGCGGCACTCACCGTGACCGGAGTCGTGCTGACCCGGTCGTCCGACCCGGCACCGACACCGGTCGCGGACGCCGCCGAGGCCGCCGCCGAGCCGCTCCCCAGCGGGCCGCCGCCACCGCCGGTCACCGCACAGTCACTCGACCTCGACGGGAAACCGGTCATCGAGAAGGGCCGGGAGACGCTGCGGCTGGCGAAGCGCAGCGTCACCCGCTTCAGCCTGCTCGGGGTCACCTGGAACGACGCGCTGCTGTCGTTCCAGGGCGACGCCGCCGTGCGCACCCGGTCGGCCGCCTCCGGCGACTGGTCCTCCTGGCAGAGCCTGGATCTGGAGCCCGCCGTCACCGCCGGCGACCCGGACGTGGTCGCCGGGCACACCCGGGGCGGCAGCCTCGGGCTGTGGGTCGGCGAGTCGAACGGCGTCGAGGTGAAGGTGGTCTCCGCCGCCGGCCGCACCTCGAACAAGCTGCCGGCGGGCCTGCGGCTCACCCTCGTCGACCCCGGCCCCACGACCAGCGGCGGTCAGGGTGGCGGGGTGCCGCTGGCGGATCCGGCGGCGTCCGCGTCGGCCGAACCGCCCCCGGCCGACACCGGGACCGATCCCGAGCCCGCGCCGCCCCCGGTCGCGCCCGCGGAGCCCGCCGAGCCGGCCGCGAGCACGCCGGCCGGACCGGCCGCCACGACCACGACCCCCGCGGCGACCCCGACCACGACGACGACGAAGCCGCCCGCCACGACGGCGCCCAACGTCCCGGCCAACAGCGCGATGCCGTCCTACGTGAGCCGCCGGGGCTGGAGCGCCGACGAGAAGCTGGTCAAGAACGCACCGGTCTACGGCACTACGGTCAACGCGCTCTTCGTGCACCACACCGCGCAGAGCGGGAGCAATTCCAACAGCTACGCGTGCGCGGACGCCGGCAAGATCATCCGCAGCATCTACACGTACGCCGTGACGGGCAAGAAGCTCAACGACATGGAGTACAACTTCCTCGTCGACAAGTGCGGCACGCTCTACGAGGGCCGCAAGGGTGGCGTGGGCCGGCCCGTCACCGGGGCGCACACCCCGCCGTTCAACACCGACTACGCCGCCGTGGCGGTGCTCGGCGAGTTCGGCACGACCGCCGTGCCCGCCGCCGTCACCACCAAGATCGCGCAGCTGGCCGCGTACAAGCTGGGGCAGTACCGCCACGACCCGGCCGCCCGGTTCACGACCACCGTGCGGGGCAGCAACGCCAAGGTCAAGAACGGCGACCGGATCACCCTGGGCCGGATCGCGGGACACCGTGACGTGCAGGCGACGGCGTGTCCCGGCAACGCCCTCTACGCGAAGCTGCCCGCCCTGCGCACCGAGGCCGCCGGGGTGCTCTCCGGCCTGCGGATCACCGGCCTCGCCGGCGGCCGGCAGTCCGGCGCGACCCACGTCGTCCGGGACACCCTCAAGATCTCCTGGTCGGTCAGCACGCCGGGCGGGGTGATCGGCGGCTTCGAGGTCCGGGTCGACGGCAAGCGGGCCGCCACCGCCACGGCCGCCGCGCGCTCCGCCTCGGTGCAGCTCGCCCCCGGCCGGCACAGCGTCCAGATCCAGCTGAACCGGGTCGACGGGCCGACGTCGATGAGCGCCACCAGGACGGTGGCGGCCGACGTCACCAAGCCGGCCTTCCCCGGCCGGCCGGACGTGACCCTGCGGACCGGCACCGTGCACCCCGCCGCCGCGCCGGTCAAGCTGAGCTGGCAGGCGTCCGACGCGGTCGGGCTGTCGTCGGTGCGGGCCACCGCGCCCGTCCGCGCCACGTTCGGGCCGAGCATCCGGAGCTGGAACACCTCGGCCAAGCCCGGTGCGAAGACCACCTGGCGCCTGCAGGCCGTCGACCTCGCCGGCAACGCGATCGCCGCCCCGGTGCTCCGCACGCCGACGCTGGTCGCCGAGACCAAGGGCAAGCGCTCCGGCAAGTGGTCGAAGGCCGCCGGCGGCTCGCACCTGGGCCGGGCCGCGCTCGCCAGTTCGGCGAAGAACGCCTCGCTGAGCTGGACCTTCACCGGCCGCTCGGTGGCGCTGCTGGCGATGAAGAGCAAGACCAGCGGCAAGATGTACGTCTACCTCGACGGCAAGAAGGTCGGCACGGTCAACCTCAACTCCGGCACGACCGCCTACCGCCAGGCCGTCTGGACCAAGTCCTGGTCGAACGCCAAGAAGCACACCGTGAAGATCGTCGTGGTGGGCACCAAGGGCCACCCGAAGGTCACCACGGACGGCATCGTCCACCTGAAGTGAGGCCGCGCCGGCCCCCTGCTCCTCAACAAACCGCGCGGAGGTGGGCGTCCAGCTCCCGCAGCGAGGTCAGCCGGCACGATTCACCGGCCGGGCCGCGATCGTGCCGGTCCAGGTGGACGGCCGACAGCCCGGCCGCGCGGGCCCCGAGCACGTCCAGGGCGTGGTTGTCGCCGACGCTGAGCACCTCGCCCGGCGCGAGCCCCCACCGGGCGCAGGCCTCGCGGTATGCCTCCGCGTGCGGCTTGGCGACCCCGAGGTCGTCGACGGTGTAGACCGGCCCGACCCGGCCGCCGAGGCCGGTCCAGGCCAGCTTCCTGAGCTGCTGGCCGCGGGTGCCGTTGGAGAGCACGGCGGTGGCCAGGCCGGCGGCGGCGAGCGCGGCCAGGGCGCCGGCCACGTCGTCGTAGGCACGCCAGGCACCCTCGTAGTGGACCAGATAGCCGGCGAAGATTTCGTCCAGTTCCGCGTCGGCGCCGTCGGTGCCCAGGTAGTCACGCAGCCGGCGGCGACGCTGCTCGGCGAAGCTGATCCGCCCGTCGCGCCAGGCGGCCAGGTGCGACTCCTGCACGATGGCCCAGCGGGCGATCGCCTCC
Source organism: Actinoplanes sp. ATCC 53533 (assembly GCF_003947245.1). Classification (NCBI taxonomy): domain Bacteria; kingdom Bacillati; phylum Actinomycetota; class Actinomycetes; order Micromonosporales; family Micromonosporaceae; genus Actinoplanes; species Actinoplanes sp. ATCC 53533. The sequence goes on from NZ_QHHV01000212.1 coordinate 4,573, forward strand.
TCCGTCGGCGCCAGGCCGATGGTCGGCAACCACGCCCGCAGCCCCGCGGCGGCGGCGCCCTCGTGGTCGACGAGTGTGCCGTCGAGGTCGAGAAGGACACCACGCAGTTTCACGCCGGAGATCCTAGACTTCTCGGGTGGACATCAAGCCGATCACCCTGGGCAGCTGGCCGACGCCGCTCGAGCCGGCGCCACGGCTCGGCACCGCGCTCGGGCTGGACGAGCTGTGGCTCAAGCGCGACGACCTGACCGGGCTCGGCGGCGGCGGCAACAAGGTCCGCAAGTTGCAGTACACCTGCGCCCAGGCCCTGCAGGCGGGGGCGACGACGCTGGTCACCACCGGTGCGGCGCAGTCGAATCACGCCCGGTTGACAGCCGCGGCGGCGGCGCGGCTCGGCCTGGATTGCGTGCTGGTGCTGGGCGGGAGCGAGCCGCCGGCCACACGCGGCAACCTGATCCTGGACCGGCTGACCGGCGCCCGCATCGTGTGGGCCGGCGACGCGCCGCTCGCCGAGGTCGCGGCCGCGCAGCCGGGCTTCGTCATCCCGTTCGGTGGCACGTCGGCGTTCTCGGCACTGGGCTATGTGGACTGTGCCCGGGAGCTGACGGCGCAGCTGCCGGACCTGAGCACCGTGGTGGTGGCGGTCGGCTCGGGCGGCACGATGGCCGGCCTGGTCGCCGCGCTCGGCCCGGGCCGGGTCTTCGGCGTGGACACCGGCGCGCTGCCGGACCCGCGGGCCACCGTCGCCGCCCTGCTCGACGCCATGGGCGTGCCGGTCCACCCGGCAGACCTGCAGATCGACGGCACGCACGTGGGAGCCGGCTACTCGGCGCTGACCCGTCCGGTCCAGGAGGCGCTGAGCCTGGCCGCCCGCACCGAGGGGCTCTTCCTCGATCCGATCTACACCGGTCGCGCGCTGGCCGGGCTGCGGGCGAGCCCGCCGGACGGCAAGGTGGTCTTCCTGCACAGCGGCGGCCTGCCCGGGCTGTTCGGGCACCCGTCGATCTGACGGCTCACCTCACCCGGGCGGCGCCACTCGCGCGAACGCGACCGGCTCAGCTCGGGCGAACGCGACCGGCGCAACTGGCGCGAACGCGACCGGCTCAGCTCGCGCGGGCGCGCAGGCGGCGCAGCATGCGGGCGTCGACGAAGCCGACCGCGTGGGCCGCCGCCTCGACCGTCGCGCCGTGGCCGATCAGATATTCGGCCCGTTCCACCCGGAGCAGCTGCTGGTAACGCAGCGGCGTGCGGCCGGTCGCGGCCTCGAAGCGGCGGGTCAGCGTGCGCTCGCTGACCCCGGCCGTGCGGGCCAGCTCGGCCAGCGGCAGCGGCGCCGTGAAGCTCGCGTCGATCCGGTCCTGCACCCGGTGCACCGCGTCGCTGAGATGCGCGCGGTGCCGCAGCATCGCGCTCGCCTGCTGCTGGTCACCGTTGCGCCGGGCGTAGACGACCATCTGCCGGGCCACCTGCGCGGCCACCGCCGGGCCGTGCCGCATCGCGACCAGGTGCAGCGCCAGGTCGATGCCGCTGGCGATGCCCGCCGACGTCACCACCCGGTCGTCGCAGACATAGAGCACGTCCCGGACCACGACCGCGGCCGGATAGCGCCGGGCCAGCTCGTCCTGCACGTCGTGGTGGGTCGTGCAGCGCCGGCCGGTCAGCAGGCCCGCCCGGCCCAGCGCGTCGGCACCCGCGCAGACGCTGGCCACCGTGCCGCCCGCCGCGTGGTGCGCGGCGAGCCGGTCCAGCGTCGCCGCGGTGAGGTGGCCGGTGCCGGCCAGCTCCGCCGACCGCCAGCCGGGCACCACCACCAGGTCGCCGGGGGCGAGCTCCGGCCAGGTCAGCTCGGCCCGCAGCGTGACGCCCTGGTGGGTCGGCACGTCGGGCTGCTCGGCCACGTAGGCCAGCCGGTAGGGATGCCCGTGATCCGTCGCGGTCGAGAAGACCTGGGCCGCGCCGGCGAGGTCCAGCAGGTGCAGCTGCGGCACGAGGAGGAAGACGACCTGGTTCACGATCCGGTCAAACTCCCGGTCAGCTCGGCGACGGTGCGGACGGTGGCGAAGCGGCCGGCCAGCGCGTATTCGGTGCGGGTCACCACGTCCTCGGCGGCCAGCGTACGCGGGTCGGCCAGCAGTTCGGCGACGGTCTGGCCGGCCGGGGCGTCCCGGTGCGGGATCGGGAAGGTCGCCGTGGCGTCGGTGACGAAGGTGACGGCGTACCCGAGATCGGCACCGACCCTGGCGGTGGTCTCGACACACTGCTCGGTCCGGAGGCCGCAGACCGCCAGTTCGCGGATCCCGCGCTCGGTGAGGACCTGCTGCAGATTGGTGGTGGTGAAGGCGTTGTGCGAGGTCTTCGTGATGATCGGTTCCCCGGCCGCGGGCTCGAGCTCCGCCACGACCCGGACGTGGCCGCGCGCCGGATCGAACTCGCCGCCGCTGCCCGGCTCGGCGTGCAGCACCCACACCACGAGGTCGCCGGCGGCCCGGGCGGCGCCGACGAGGGCGCCGACCCGCTCGACGACCGCGGGGTTGGAGACGGTCTGCCAGAGCGGCCGGACCCGGAAGGACTCCTGGACGTCGATGACGACGAGTGCGTTTGTCATGACACCCATCCTGGCGGCCGGGCGCCGCACCGGGTAAGGCACTGACCCGACCGTGACCGGAACGATCCGGTCACGCAGATCCGGGCACCGGTCCGCTCCGGGCGGTAACGTCAGCCGGTATGACGGAGCCTTCAGTCAGGTCAAGGGTGGCGGTGGGGCGGTTGGACGGGCCTCTGACGGGCAGGACGGCGGTGGTGACGGGCGGATCGCGGGGCATCGGCCGGGCGATCGTGGAACGGCTGGCCCGCGACGGCGCCCGGGTGATCTTCGGCTACCGCAGCCGCGACGAGGAGGCCAAGGCCGTCGAGGAGGCGGTGCCCTCGGCCCGCGGCTTCCGGGCCGACCTGGCCGAGCCCGGCGCGATCCGGGAGCTGCTCGAATGCGCCGACCACCTGGACATCCTGGTCGCCAACGCGGCGGCGGCCTTCGCGCCCACGGCGATCGCCGACGTGACCGACGAGGAATACGACCGCATCTTCGCGGTCAACGCCAAGTCCACGTTCCAGGCGATCCGGTATGCGGCCCGGCACATGCGCGACCACGGCCGCATCATCACGATCTCGACCCTGAACACGACGCGCCCCGCACCGGGCGGCAGCCTCTACGTGGGCAGCAAGGGCGCGGTGGAGCAGTTCGGCGCGGTGGCGTCCCTGGAGCTGGGCGCTCGCGGCATCACGGTGAACACGGTCTCGCCGGGCGCGACGGACACCGAGTTGCTGCGCTCGGCCAACTCCGCCGAGTCGCTCGCGCTCGTGCCGCAGATGACGCCGCTGGGCCGGCTCGGTCAGCCGGCCGACATCGCCGACGTGGTCGCCTTCCTCGCCGGCCCGGACGGCCGCTGGATCACCGGGCAGAACATCCACGCGGGCGGCGGCCTCGCCTGACCCCGGCCGTTACCCACCCCGGCCAGGTCTACCGCTGCCGGCCCGCGAGCCGCCTTACCGGGCGGTGAGCAGTGCGACCAGCGCCGGCGAGGCCTGCCGGATCGTCTCGCTCCCGTCGGCCCCGGTGGCCAGCAGCCGGCGGCAACCGTCCAGCTCCACGGCGATCTGCCCGGCGCCGAAGTGCAGGACGGCGAACCTGCCAGCCGGGGTCGTGCAGACCGCGGCCGCGCCGGCGGACTCGATCTCGCGCCGGGCGCCGGCCCACTGCTCGTCGCCGAGGTAGCGGCCGGAGACGAAGTCACCGGCCGGCTTGCCGGTGCGCTGCTGCTCCGCCGGCACCCGGTAGACGCAGAGCCGCACCCGCACCGGGCCGTCGAAGCCCGGCGGGACGACCGCGGGCCCACCCGCCGTCACCCGGGCCGCCGTGACCCCGACCAGCTCCGCCCACTGCGGCGGGCAACCGGCCGCCGCGGCCTCGGACGACTCGGTCCGGGGGGTCGGCGCGGTCGAGGCCGGGATCAGTCGCAGCCCCTGCACGGCGGCGCGGAACTCGGTCCGGACCTTGCCGCAGGCGTCCGTAGGCGCGCGCACCCGGGTCCAGCGGCCCTGCTCATCAAGCAGCGCGAACCACGGCATCAGATACCCCTCCAGGGTGCAGGGGTCGCCGCTGAGCGGCTCGTCCGGCAGCCGCAGCGCGGCGACCAGCGCGGTCACGTCGTCGGCGCGGCGCTCCGTCGCGGTCCCGTCGCCGGGCGGGAGCGCCCCGGCCCCGGGGCACACGACCGCGGCCACCGGCCGGAAGCTGTCGTCGAGCCGGGGCAGCGGCTCCGGGTCGACGCGCTGCGCCGGCTCGGACGGCCTGCGCCCGGACGGCGCCGGCCAGGACAGCATCGGCGCCTCGGCCGCGCAGGACGTCCACGCCGGCTCGATGCGCGGCTTTCCGGACGGCTGCGCGGGCGCTTCCGCCGGCCCGGCACAGCCCGCGACCGTGGCAACAACCGCCGCTGCGACGAGGCCCCACCCGAACCGACTCATCCCGTACCTCCATCGCCCGTTCCCGCCGCGCCGGGCGGGAGCCTCCTCCTGAGACGGTGCCGGCCGGACAACCGTTCCCGATCGGGGTGCCCGCCGTCGGCATGATGCTCGTCGAGGCGCCTGCCGCCTGGTCGCGGGCACCTCGGCCGACACTTTCCGCGCGGAGACCAGTTGATCAAGGCATGCGAAAGTCGTCAGTCCTCATCGCACTGCTCTGCGCCCTGGCCGGCGGCACGGTCACGACCGCGCCACCGGCAGCCGTCGCCAGTCCCCGCGCCCAAGCGACCCCTTCCTTCAACGGCACGGTGTGGGCCATCGCGTTCCGCGGTGACGTCGTCTACATCGGCGGGTCGTTCACCGCGGTGTCCTTCCGCGGGCGGAGCTTCCCGCGCCGGCGGCTGGCCGCGCTCGACGCGCGTACCGGGGCTGTCCTGCCCTGGCAGCCGGCCGCGAACGGCACCGTCCGGGCCCTCGCCGTCGCCGGCTCGGCGGTCTACGCCGCCGGCGATTTCGACACCGTCTCCCGCCTGCGCCGCGACGCCGTGGCCCGGATCGACGCGACGTCGGGCCGGGTGGCGGGGTTCGCCCACCGGGTCTCCGGCCAGGCGGCGACGCTCGCGATCGGCAACGGACGGGTGTACGTGGGCGGCAGCTTCTCCAGCGTCGACGGCGTCGAGCGGCGCAACCTCGCCGCGTTCTCGCACACCACCGGCGCCCTCGACCGGTCCTGGCGGGCGAGCGCCGGTGGGCGGGTCCGGTCGCTGGCGGTCACCGCCGGCCGGGTCTATCTCGGCGGCGAATTCCACCAGGTCAACGGCGCCCGCTCGGCGGACCGGCTGGCCGCGGTCAGCGCGTCCAGCGGCGCGCTGGTCGCCGGCTTCCGGCCGCAGGCGCCGGCGAACGTGATGGACGTTGCGGCCGACGCCCGAGGCGTCTACACCGCGACGGGAGGGCCGGGCGGCCGGGCGGTCGGATATTCGCCCTCCGGCGCGGTGCGCTGGACCCACCTGTTCGACGGGGACGTGCACACGATCGCCGTCATGGGCGGAACCGCCTACGTCGGCGGCCACTTCGACCGGGCCTGCCGGCACACCAGCACCCTGCGCCAACTCGGCTGCCCCGGGGGCTACACCCCGCGGGTGAAGCTCGCCGCGCTGGACGGGCGGGGGCGGCTGACCGGCTGGAACCCGCGGGCGAACGGCAAGGTCGGCACGCACGTCCTGACGACCTACCCGGCGCGGCACCGCATCGCCGCGGGCGGCGCCTTCACCAGCGTCGGCGGGGCGGGCCGGGATCGCTTCGCCTTGTTCGGCTGACCCACGCGAGGCCGCCCGTGGCCCGGCCGGTGCGGGGAGACCCCGCTAACGGGCCACGTCGTCGGTCGCCGAGAGCAGCGCCGCGAGATCCGCCCGGGACGGCAGCCCCTCGCAGTCGCCGGGAACCGTGACAGCGAACGCGCCCACCGCCACAGCGGTCGCCAGCCGCTGGGCCGGAGCCAGCCCGGCGAGCCGCTCGGCCAGATAGCCCGCGACGAAGGCGTCTCCCGCCCCGACCGGGTCGACGACCGTCACGGCCAGCGCCTGCACCGCATAGCGCTCCCCGGCGATCAGCCCGGTGCAGCCGCGCGGCCCGTCTTTGATCACGACCTCGGTGGGACCGAGCGCGGCCAGCCCGGCCGCCGGCGCCTCGGTCGCGCCCAGCACCAGCGCCGCCTCGTCCGGACCCGCGAAGACCACGTCGGCGCGGGACACCAGGTCCCGCAGGACCGGCGCGGCGTCGTATCGCGACCACAGCTTGCCGCGGTAGTTGACGTCGACCGACACCGTGACGCCGGCCGCCCGGGCGGTCTCGACCGCGTGGAACACCGTCGCGCGGGCCGTGTCGCTCAGCGCCGGGGTGATGCCGGTGACGTGCAGGATCCGCGCCGCGCTCAGCAGGTCGGCCGGCACGTCGGCGGGGGCGAGGCGGGAGCCCGCGCTGCCCGTGCGGTGGTAGTCGATGTGCACCAGCCCGGCCGTGCGGCGGTGTTTGACCATCAGGCCGGTGAAGGCCCGGTCGCGGATGGCCACGGTGTGCACGCCCTCGGCCCGCAGCCGGCGCTCGATCAGGTCGCCGGCCGCGTCCGGCCCGACCCGGCCCAGCCAGGTGGCCGAGCCGCCCAGCCGGGACACGCCGACCGCCACGTTGCTCTCGGCGCCGCCGATGCCGAAACGGAAGTCGCGGGCGTATTCCAGGCTCCCGATGCCGTCGGCGGCGACCAGGCCCATCGTCTCGCCGAGGGTGACCAGGTCGCCGCTCATGAACGGGCGAAGGCCACGGCGTCGACGGCCCGGCGGGCGCGCACCGCGAGCTGGGCGAGGCTGCCGCCGGTGGCGGCGTCGCCGATCAGCGGGCCGCCGAGGCCGACCGCCGAGGCACCGGCGGTGAGCCAGGCGGCGATGTCGGCGATCTCGATGCCGCCGGTAGGCATGATCCGCACGCCGGGCAGCGGGCCCCGCAGATCCTTGAGATAGCGCGGGCCGACCGTGCCGGCGGGGAAGAGCTTGACCAGCGGCGCCCCGCCGCGGCTGGCCGTGAAGATCTCGGTGGGGGTGAAGGCGCCCGGATAGACCGGCACGTGGAAGCCGTCGAGCGCGGGCACGTGCACCGGCGAGACCAGGAAGGCGGCGCCCGCGTCCACGCTCGCCTTGGCATCGTCGAGGGTGAGCACCGTGCCGGCGCCGACCGCGACCTCGGCGGGCAGCTGGCGGCGCAGCCCGGCGATCGCCTCCAGCGCGCCGCGGGAGGTCAGGGTCACCTCGAGGGCGGTGATGCCGGCCTCGACGAGCACATCGCTGACCGCCGCGAAGGCGTCCGCGGTCGGCGCGCGCAGCACAGCCACGACGCCGCTGCCCACCACCGCATCAGTCACCGACATGTCTGACATGGACGCCTCCCCAGGTATCCCGCCGAGGCTGCCATCCTCCCCCGGGAAGGTCAAGATCATCCAGTGATGCGGGACTCCTCGGCGCGCACCGGCGCCGCCCCGCGCCGGATGTAGGATCGCAGCCCACGCGCCGGTGGCGGCGCCGGCGGCGGGGGCGGCGTCGACTCGATGCCGAGCTCCTCGCGCACGGCCGCCTCAAACTGCTGCATCACCAGCGGCACGTGACCCAGCATCTCCCGCACCGACTTCTCCGGCTCGACGCCCGGCGGCGGGGTGGGCCGCTCGCCGTACAGCTTCTCGATCAGCAGGTGCACCGCCAGCGCGGCGCTGCGAACCTGCCCGGACGACAGCAACCGCACCTTCATGAGGGCGGGCCCGACGGCGTCGACGTAGGTGAACGGCCCGGGCGGTGGCCGCCCACCGTCGTAGGCGGCGCGCAGCCGGTAGGTCGCCCGCTCGAACTCGGTCATCAGGGCGATGTAGGCCTCCTTGCGCTCGGCGTACCAGCGCTTGGTGCGCTTGGCACGACTGCGGGCGTACTCGTCGCGGGCCGACACGAGCAGCGCCATACCGGCTCCGGCCAGCGAAAACACGACGGCGACCAGGGGTAACGCCCACCAGGGGATCTCAGACACCCGACAACGGTAGCGATGCCCCGCCGCCCGGTCCCGGCCGAGGGCCGGATCGTGACCTGGCGTCCGGCGGATGCGGCCGATCGCGGCCGATCACGGCTGGGAAGGACAAGACATACCGGGTACGCGCACAGAAACGCCCCGCCACGACAAGGCGGCCACCGGGACGGCCCAGGCCGTTACGCCGCCGCCGGCCGAGCTCGCACACCGGGGAGCAAGCCCCCCAAACCGCGAAAATCACCCTCTCCGGCCAAACTCCACCAGACCGGCGGGCGATGGCGGACCGCAGCCTTGTCCAGGAGTGGTCGGGGAACACTCGTTCGGCGCCAGCCGCGCGGAGGCGGGAGGTCGACGCGGGCGGCCTGCGGGCGTCCCGGGCGCCGTGCAGGGGCCCGGTAGCGGCCGGGCTCGACCGTGAACAGGTGGCTCTTGACCTCAACCCGGCTTCAAGAAGCACAGTGTCGCGCATGAGAGCAGCGGTGTTCGATCGATACGGCCCGCCCGAGGTGCTGCGGATCGCCGAGCTGAGCGATCCGGTGCCCGGCCCGGGCGAGGCGCGGGTCCGGGTACGGGCGGCCGGGGTGCAGCCCTTCGACGTCGGGGTGCGCGAAGGGTGGATGAGACGGGGGGCGGGGCACTTCCCGCATCAGGTCGGCCAGGAGTTCTCGGGGGTGGTCGACCTGCTCGGCGAGGGCGTGAGCGGCCCCGCCCCCGGCACGGCGGTGCTCGGCTCCACGATGATGAACGGGCAGGCCACGCACGTGGTCGTGGCGGCCGCCGACCTCGTCGCCAAGCCGCCGGAGCTGTCCTTCCCGGCCGCCGCCGCGCTGGTGGCCGCGGGGCAGACCGCGTCGGGCGCGCTGACCCAGCTGGGCGTCACCGCGGGCGACGTGCTGCTGGTGCACGCGGCGGCGGGCTCGGTCGGCACCCTCGCGGTGCAGCTGGCCCGGCTGGCCGGTGCCACCGTGATCGGCACGGCCAGCCCGGCCAACCACGGTTACCTGCGCGAGCTGGGCGCTGTCCCGGTCGCCTACGGCGACGGGCTGGTCGAGGCGGTCCGGGCGGTCGCGCCCGGACCGGTGACGGTGGCCCTGGACGCCGCCGGGCGCGGGGCCGTCGCCGCGTCGGTGGCGCTGGGCGTGCCCCGGGAACGGATCGGCACGATCGTGGACGACAAGGACGCCGCCGAGTTCGGCACCGCGGTGGTCCGGCCGGGCCGGTCGCCCGTCCGGCTCGCCGAGGTGGTCGCGCTGGCCGCCCGCGGCGTGCTGACAATGCCGATCCGGGCATACCCGCTCGCGCAGGTCGCCGCGGCGCACGCGGTCGTGCAGGCCGGGCACGGCCGGGGCAAGGTGGTGCTGATCGTGGAGCCATGATCCTCAAACGGCGGCGCCCAGCCGGGGCGGCGCCCAGGCAGCGGCGCCCAGCCGGGGCGGCGCCCAGCCGGCCTCGGTCAGGCGGCGGCGCGGTGGATCCAGGCGCCCAGGTTCCCGGGCAGTTCCGCCTTGCCGTAGAGCCAGCCCTGCGCCAGGTCGCAGCCCTGCTCGCGCAGCCAGTCGCGCTGCGGCTCGGTCTCGACGCCCTCGGCCACCACGCGCAGGTTCATCGCCCGGGTCATCGCGAGCACGGCGCGCACGATGGGCTCGTCGGTGCCTTCCTCGCCGACCCGGCTGACGAAGGACTGGTCGATCTTGACGATGCCGACCGGCAGCCGGTTCAGGTAGCTCAGCGACGAGTAGCCGGTGCCGAAGTCGTCGATGCACAGGGTGATGCCCAGGCCGCGGAGCTGGTTGAGGGTGGTCAGCGCGGTGTCGAGGTCCGTCATCACGCCCGACTCGGTGATCTCCAGCCAGAGCTGCTCCGGGGCCAGCCCGGTGGCGGTGAGCACGTCGCGGACGACAGCGACCAGCGCATAGTCGCGCAGCTGGCGCACCGAGACGTTGACGGAGACGTGCAGCCGCCGGGCGCCGGGCCCACGCTCGGCGGTCCACGTGGCGAGCTGGGCCACCGACTCGCGCAGCAGCCAGGCGCCGCTCTCCACGATCAGACCGGTCTCCTCGGCCACCGGGATGAACTCGGCCGGCGAGACCGCGCCGAGCGTCGGATGCTGCCAGCGCATCAGCGCCTCGAAGCCGTCTAGCTCGCCGGTTTCCAGGTCCACGATCGGCTGGTAGTGCACGGCGAGTTCGCCGTGGGGCAGGGCTCTGCGCAGCGCCTGCTCCAGATTCATCCGGTCCCGGACCTCGTCGCGCAGCGAGGTGTCGAACAGCGCGTACGCGTTGCGGCCGTTGCCCTTGGCCTTGTACATGGCGGTGTCGGCGTCGCGGATGAGTTCGAGAGCCTGCGCCCCGCCGAGCGACTTCGCCACCCCGATGGACGCGGAGATCACCACGTTGCCGACCGAGAGCTCGAACGGGTAGGTGAACTCGGCGAGGACCCGGTCGGCCAGCGACTCGGCCAGCGCCGAGTGCGACGGGCTGGCCAGCGCGATCACGAACTCGTCGCCGCCGATCCGGCAGACCAGGTCGGCGTCGCGCAGCTGCGCGCTGAGCCGCCCGGCCACCTCGCAGAGCAGCTCGTCGCCGACCTGGTGGCCCCAGTGGTCGTTGACCATCTTGAACCGGTCCAGGTCGATGAAGAGCAGGCTGATCTCCTGCTGCTCGGCGGCGGCCCGGTCGCCCCAGGTCTCGATCGTCTCGGCGAGGAACTCCCGGTTGGGCAGGTCGGTGAGGGCGTCGTGGGTGGCCCGGCGCCGGGTGGCCTGTTCGGCGCGGGCCCGCGAGTTGTTGGAACGCACCACGCGGGCGAAGACCGCCAGGATGAGCAGGACGCAGAGGGCGGCGCGGACGACGCCGTTGAGCGTGGAACCCGCCGGCACCATGGTGGTGACGACCGTCGGGAGGACGACCATCAGGGCGATCAGCACGGTCCGGATCTTGCTGAGATCCGTGATGACGACCTGTTGCGGCTCGGTCAGGGTGCGCATGGACGGGTGCAGCCCGGCCGCGCCGACCAGCAGGAACGTCGCCATGAACAGCACGTCCACGGCGTGCTGCGGCACGTCGGCCAGGGCGCCGTCGCGCAGCATGAACAGGAAGTCACCGACGAACATCGTCACCGAGGCGGAGATGAGCAGCCACAGCGCCGGCTGGCGGGCGCCGCCGGAGATCGCCAGCTGCGCGGCCAGCACCAGCAGCACGACGTCGATGACCGGGAAGAACGAGTTGGCGATGCGCAGCGGGGTCAGGTCGGTCTGCGCCATCGACGGCGCGATCAGGTACGTCCAGCACATGAACGCCGCGGCCAGCCCGACGAGCAACGCGTCCACCCGGGCCGGATCGTCGTCGGCGGCGCGGCGCCGGCGCAGCATGCCCGCGAAGGCGTAGCCCATCAGCACGTAGCCGGGCAGCACGAAGGCGTCCGGGATGAGCGCCATCGAGGTCGGCGGGGAGGCTCCCGCCCCGGGCACGACGGCCCGCAGGATGATGCCGGCGAAGAAGAGCCAGGCCGAGTAGAGCAGCAGGCGCCACGGCTGACGGTGCTCGGGCACGGCCACCCGGCGGGCCGCGTGCGTCATCGCCCACAGTCCGCCCACGATCGCGACCAGCATCAGCGGCGCGCGCAGCCCCTCGGGCCCGGCCGCGAACCAAGCGACCGCGATGGCCGCCACGGCGATGTAACTCCAGGCCAGAACGGTGCTGAGCCGGGGTGACACGACGGCCGACACGTCAGGATCCCCGTCGGTTCGGGTCGGCGCCAGCACAGAGGTCACGTCTTACCTTCGGCATCAGGGGCTGACGCATTAACGAACCCCGCGCCCGGCACCCGGAACAGAGTGACCGGTGTCACGAGAATCGGCAACCTCGCACCGGAAAGCCCCATACGTTTCATCCTGATCTGACCTGGTCCGATGCCTTTCGCGGGGGGAACGCGTGGAGAAGACCCAGAGACGAATCATGGCCGCGGTGGTCGGCACGACGGTGGCGATGAGCGGGGCGGCGGCTGTGCTGGCCGGCGAGGGTGGGGCGGCGGCTGTCCGGGAGCCGCTCGCCGCGGCCGCCCGCAGCGCACTCGCCGGGCCCATCCTGCAGACCATCGACCTGGCCCCGGGATCGGCGCCGACCGGGCGCGTCGCGTCGCGGGCCGGGTCCGTTACCGGGGCGCGCGCCGTCGCGCCGCGTACCACCGGGCGGTTCAGCCTGATCGGGGCCACCTGGGACGACCCGCGCCGGGCGCTCGGCGCCGCCGTCGAGATCCGCACCCGGCGGGCGGCCGACGGCGCCTGGACGCCGTGGCAGCGCCTCGAATCCGACGGGGCCTCGCCGGCCGAGCCCGGCACTGGCGAGGCGCGAGCGGCCCGCGGCAGCACCGACCCGCTCTGGGTCGGCGAGTCCGACGGCGTGCAGGCGCGGGTCGCCGCCGGCCCGGGCCGGGCCGGGCCGCTGCCGGACGGGCTACGGGTGGACTTGATCAACCCGACCAACCCGACCGACTCGACCGACCCGACCGACCCGGCTCCCCGGATCGCACCGGCCGCGCACGCCCTGCCGGTGCCCGCCGGACTCGCCCGCGGCGCCGCGGTCACGCTGCCGCCCCGGCCGGCGCCGTCCGTCGTCAGCCGGGCCGGGTGGGGCGCCAACGAGGCCATCGTCACGGGCTCCCCCGAGTACAGCAGCGACGTGCAGGTGGTCTTCGTGCACCACACGGCGGGCACCAACAGCTACCGCTGCGCCGACTCCGCGTCGATCGTCCGGGCCATCGAGGCGTACCACGTGAAGAGCAACCACTGGAACGACATCGGCTACAACTTCCTGGTCGACAAGTGCGGCACCCTCTTCGAGGGGCGCCGGGGCGGGATCACCCGGCCCGTCCTCGGCGCGCACACGCTGGGCTTCAACACCCGCAGCAGCGCCATCGCGGTGCTCGGCAACTACTCCGGCCGCGCCGTCCCGGCGCGGGTCAAGCGGGTGATCGCGCAGGTGGCGGCGTACAAGATCGGGGCGTACGGCAGCGCGCCGGTCGGCCGCGTCGCGATGCTCTCCAGCGGCAGCGACCGCTATGCCAAGGGCAGCACCGCGATGCTCAACCGGATCTCCGGGCACCGCGACACCGGCAAGACCGAGTGCCCCGGCAACACGCTGTACGCCCAGCTCGGATCCATCCGCAGCCTCGCCGGGGCCGGACCGGGCGGCCTGGCGATGACCAAGGTCAACGGCGCCGCCAAGGTCGGCGGCACCTACTACACCCGGGGCACCCTCCGGCCGTTCTGGCAGGTCGGCACGCCCACCACGATGCTGCACCGGTTCGACGTGCTCGTCGACGACGTGCTCACCGCGTCGGCCACCCGCACCGGGCGCGAGCAGTTGCTGACCCTGAGCCCCGGCCGGCACACGGTCCAGATCCGCGCGGTCGCGCTGAACGGCCGGACGGCGGTCACCACCGCCACGGTGCTGGTGGACCAGGACCTGCCCGAGTTCACCAGCGGGCCCGGCCTCTCCCTGCGGACCGGGTCGCTCAACGGGATCGTGCCGGTCCGGCTGCGCTGGAACGTCACCGACGTGGGCGGGCTGGGCAGCCTGGCCCTGACCACCCCGGCGCCGGTGCGGCTGGAGCCCACCGCGACGGCCTGGGCGGGCAGCGTGCGGGTGGGCGCCGACACCACGTACGGCCTGCGCGCGACCGACCTCGCCGGCAACGCCCGCTCGGTGGCGGTGCGGACCACGGCGCACCTCGCCGCGGAGACCGTCGCCGAGCAGACCGGGACCTGGCGCGAGCTGCCCGGTACGGCCTACCTGGGTGCCACGGCCGTCCGCAGTACGGCCGCGGACTCGTCGCTGACCTGGTCCTTCACCGGACGCTCCGCCGCGCTGGCGGTGTCCCGGACGACGGTCTCGGGCCGGGTACGGGTGCTCGTCGACGGCCAGCCCGCCGGGATCGTCGACCTGCGCTCGCCGGAGACGCTGCACCGGCGCGCGGTGTGGACCCGGTCCTGGGCCACCAGCGCGCGGCACACGGTCCGGATCGAGGTCGAGGGCACCGCGGGGCGCCCGGGCGTGATCGTCGACGGCCTGGCCTACCTGCGGTGATCCTCGCGCGGGTCGGGCTCGTCGGCGAGATGCTGATCGAGCACGACCCGCAGGGAACGCATGGCGAAGTAGAGCCGCGACTTGAGCGTCTCGACCGGCACACCCCGGGCGGCGGCCGCGTCCTGCAGCGAGACGCCCTGGTAGAAGAGCTCCACGAGGATGTCCCGGTGCGCCGCCGCGAGGTCGTCCATGGCCCGGACGATCGTCGTGGCGGCGCGCGGGGACGGCGGCGGCTGGTCGGCCGGCGGCCGGTCGTCGTGGCCGGCCATCCGCGTGCCGTCGCGCAGGATCGTCCGGGCGGTCAGCACCAGCCACGGGCGCACGGCCGAGCTGCGCTGCGGAAACCGGGACGGATCCTGGGCGGCGCGGTAAAGCGTCTCCTTGAGCAGGCTCTCGGCGGCGGCCACGTCGCCGTCGGTCAGCCGCAGCAGGTATATCTCCAGCGCGTCCCGGTGCGGTTCCACCAGCTTCTCGAAGACCGAGGTGGCACGCGACTGCGCGGCCCGGGCGGCGGCACTGCCCGGCGTCGGCACGAACAAGTCCGCGTGCAGCGGTGGCTTCCGAGGCCGGTCGGCCGCGTGGCGGCCCATGGGTGCCCCTTTCGCTCCGTTGTATCGGGTTCCATGCTGGGCCGCCGGGGCACAAACGGACACGGGAGAAGTACCCGCGATCACGGATTCGGGTATCTCTCGGGTAGTTCCCCCGTGTCCGCCGGGGCGTGTCGCAATGAACAGTTAGTCGCTGGAGGACCGACATGTTCTGCGCTCACGTGCCGCCGTGTCCTGAGGCGGCCCAGCCCGACCACGAAGCCGCACGGGTGGTTGCCACCCACCCTGAGCAGGGGTGGAGCCTGCTCTGCAACGGCGTGGTGACCTTCGACGACAACGGCGAACTACTCCCCGACGGCGGCGTGACAGCGCCTCGGGTGTGTGCCGGGCTCGCCCTCGCGGCGCGGCCCGACGCATCTATGGGCATCCGAGCGGACGCTACCGGGGGCAACACCCACTAACGTGCTCCTATGAGCACCGCCACGACCGCACGTGGTATCCCCGGCAACCTGCCCGCCGAGGTGACGAGTTTCGTCGGCCGACGGCATGAGCTGGTCGGGGTTCGCCGGATGCTGGCGACCAGCCGGCTGGTGACCCTGACGGGTGCCGGCGGCGTGGGCAAGACCCGCCTCGCCCAGCGCATCGGGCTGGACATGCGGCGCGCCTTCGCCGACGGCGTCTGGCTCGTCGAGCTCGCCGAGCTGCGCGATCCGGACCTGGTCGCGGTCACGGTCGCCGAGGCGCTGGGGATACGCGAGGAATCCGTCAGCCCCGGGGCGCCGGGCCTGGCCACGTTCCTCGCCGACCAGCAGGCGCTGCTGATCTTCGACAACTGCGAACACCTGGTCGGCGCGTGCTCGGATCTCGCCGAGACGCTGCTGCGGAGCTGTCCCGGCCTGCGCATCCTGGTGACCAGCCGGCAGGCGTTGCGGATCGTGGGAGAGGCCACGCTGACCGTGCACCCGCTCTCGGTGCCCGATCCGGACGAGGCCTGCACCCCGGCCGACCTGTCCCGCTACGAGTCGGCCAGCCTGCTCGTCGAGCGGGCCACCGCGGTGCTCCCCGGCTTCGCGGTCACGGAGGCGAACTGCGCCACCATCAGCGCCCTGTGCCAGGCGCTGGAGGGCATGCCGCTGGCGATCGAGCTGGCCGTGGCCCGGCTGCGGGTGCTGACGCTGGACGAGATCCTGGCGCGCCTGACCGACCGTTACCGACTGCTCACCGCCGGCGCCCGGAACGCCCCGGCCCGGCAGCAGACGCTGCGGGCCCTGATCGACTGGAGCTGGGATCTCTGCTCCGAGCCGGAGCGGGTGCTCTGGTCCCGGCTGTCGGTCTTCTCCGGCGGCCTGGAGCTGGACGCGGTGGAGTACGTCGCCGCCGACGAGATGCTGCCGGCCGACACCATCCTGGACCTGGTCGCTTCCCTGGTGGACAAGTCGGTCCTGGCCCGCACCGGGGACTGCCCGCGAGCCCGCTACAAGATGCTCGAGGTGGTCCGCGAGTACGGCGCCGCCCGGCTGGCCGGCGCCGGCGAGCAGGACAGGATCGCCCGCCGGCACTGTGACTGGTTCGCGCGGTTCGCGGCGTACGGGGACGCGCACTGGGCGAGCCACGCCCAGACCGACCTGGTCGGGCGGTTGCGCGTCGAGCAGGCCAACCTGCGGGTGGCGCTGGAATACGCCGTCACCGCGGCGTCGCCGGAGGTCGCCCTGCGGTTCGCCGCCGACCTGCAGAACAACTGGTTCGTCCGGGGCTTCCTCTCCGAGGGCCGGCACTGGCTGGACCGGGCGCTGGCCATGCCGGCGCCGCGGCACTGGACCCGGGTCAAGGCGTTGCGGGTGGCCGGCTGGATAGCGTGTGTCCAGAGCGACCCGGTCCGGGCGCACGCGCTGCTGGCCGACGCCCGCTCGCTGGCCATGACCCTGCCCCCGTCGGCCGAGCTGGCGTTCCTGCCGCTGATCGAGGGCAACCTCGCCAGCTTCGGCGGCGACTACGCCAAGGCCCTGCCGCTGTTCGAGGAGGCCCTGGCCCGGTTCCGGGAGCTGGGCTCGCTCAGTGGGGAGATGTGGACGCTGTCGGTCCTGGGGCTGGCCCGCGGCCTGGCCAAGGACGACCCGACCGACGGCTATCCGGCCCTGGCGGAGTGCCTGGACCTCGCGGCGGCGCACGGCGAGGTGTGGTGGCGCTCGTTCGCCCTGTGGGCGCTGAGCGTGCTGCGCTGGCTGGCCGGCGACGGGCCGGGCGCGGCCGAGGCGGCGAAGGAGAGTCTCGAGGCCGGCAAGATGGTCAAGGACGAGCAGTTCAGCTTGGGGCTGGCGCTGGAGACGCTGAGCTGGGTCGCCGGCACCGAGCGGCGCGACCAGCGCGCGGCCCAGTTGCTGGGCGCGGCGGAACGCCTGTGGCAGGCGACACAGACGTCGCTGGCGGCGTTCACCGGCCTGCGGGACTACCACGACGAGTCCCTGGCCGCGATCCGGATGCGGCTCGGCGACCGGGCCTTCGACGCGGCGTTCCGCCGCGGCACGGAGCTGAGCACGGCCGAGGCCCTGACGTTGGCGCTGGAACGGCCCGCCCCCGCCGGTGCCCGGCCCCCCGCGCGGCCCCGGCGGACGCCCGGCCCACCCCGGACGCCCAGCTGGCGGAGCTGGGCCTGACCCGGCGGGAACGCGAGGTCATCACGCTGATCGCGCAGGGCCTGAGCAATCGGGAGATCGCGGCCCGGCTGGTGGTGGCGCAGCGGACGGCGGAGGGCCACGTGGAGAACATCCTGAGCAAGCTGGGCTTCACGTCCCGGGCACAGGTCGCGGGCTGGCTGGCGACGCAACGCGATACCTGACAGAAGGTGTCAGCTACCTCCGGCAGGATGGGTCACGTCGGCGACGATCAGCGCCGCCCGTACCCGAAAGGCCGTGCCATGCCCGGTTTCGCCTCCCTTGCCATGATCAATCTGGACGCCGCGGATCCCGCCGGCCTCGCGGCGTTCTACTCGCAGGTGCTGGGCTGGGAGGTCCTGCACAGCACGGCGGAATACGCCATGATCGGCGACGGCTCCATCAGCCTCGGCTTCGGCCTGCTGCCCGGTTACTCGGCGCCCGGCTGGCCGCAGGAGGCCGCCCCGAAGCGCTTCCACCTGGACTTCTACGTCGACGACCTGGAGAAGGCCGAGGCGCAGGCGCTGGCCCTGGGCGCGAGCAAGCCCGCGGAGCAGCCCAGCCCGGACCGCTGGCGGGTCCTGCTCGACCCGGCCGGCCACCCGTTCGACATCTGTCTGCGTTCCTGACGCCCGGCGCAGCCCGCGGTGCGGCTCGCGACTGACATCATCACCCGATGCTGACGGACGTCCACGACCTCATCGCGGCGCTGCATCCGGCCGACGACCTCGAGGCGGCCCACCGCGCGGAGGCCCTGTCCTGGCTCGCGTCCACCACGGACGTCTATCGGCGGATCAAGCCGGCCACCCCGGCGCGGCACCTGGTCTCCTACGTGGTGCCCACCGACCCCGGCACCGGCCACGTGCTGCTCGTGGACCACCGCAACGCCCGGCTCTGGCTGCCGCCGGGCGGCCACGTGGAGCCCGGCGAGCATCCCGCGCTGACGGCCGCCCGCGAGCTGGACGAGGAGCTCGGCGTCTCCGGCGCCGCCGACACGCCGGTCTTCCTGACCGTGACCGAGACGGTCGGGGTGGACGCCGGGCACACGGACGTGAGCCTGTGGTTCCCCGCCGAGGTGCGCCGCGACCAGCCGCTGGCCGTGGACGAGGGCGAGTTCGCGGGCGTGCGCTGGTGGTCCCGGGAGGAACTGGCCGCCGCGGAGCCGGCCCTCTTCGATCCCCACCTGGGCCGCTACCTGGCGAAGCGCTGAGCCCGCCCGGCGCACCTCACCGCCGCCCCTTGATTCGATCCCACCTGGGCCGCTACCTGGCGAAGCGCTGAGCCCGTCCGGCACGCCTGACCGGGTTGAAGGCTGCCGCTCAGGTTCCGCACAGCATCGGCCCGCGACCATGTCGGCGTGGCATCGGTCGGCGTGCCGGACGGGCGCGGTGGACACGGTCCGGCCCGGCGCGGAGCGGCGGTCCGGCGAGGCACCCCCTTACCCGTTGAGCAGGCCGTTGATCATGCGCCGGGCGATGGAGTCGAAGCTCGGCTGGGCGGCCGGCGCGTTCTCGGCCAGCACCCGGGCCAGTTCCGGGTAGGCGCCGCTCGCCACCGCCGCCCGCAGCTGGGCGACCTGCGCCGCGATCCGCTCCGGGTCGGTGATCCCGGCCCGGGCCTGGGCCAGCTCGTGGGTCACGTAGCTGCCGACGAAGCCGGTCAGCAACGCCAGGATCTCCATCTTGGCGGCGCCGGGCAGGCCGGTCGGCGCCAGCGCGGCCAGCCCGCGCTCCAGGTGGCCGAGCGTGTTCTCGCCGGTGAGCTGCCGGTTGGGCAGCGCCGCCGGCAGCCACGGGTGGCGCAGCATCAGCTCGCGTTGCCAGCGGACCAGGTCGAGCAGGTCCCCGCCGGCCCACTCCGGATCGACCGCACTGATCTGGTCGACCATCTGGTCGACCAGGTCGTCCTTGTCGCGCACGTACGTGTAGAGCGACATCACTCCGGCACCGAGCTCGGCCGCCAGCCGCCGCATGGTGAGCGCGTCCAGCCCCTCCGCGTCGGCGACGGCGATCGCGGCCGCGACGACCTGCGTACGCGTCCGCTGGGGCGGGCGGCCTCGTGGCACGGAAACCTCCGGGATGCTATTTTCAGTACAACGTACGGGAAAGGGGTCGCGCCATGGAACGACTGCCATTTTTCCTTCGCCTGCTGCGCCGCCGCGCGCGGGAGGCCGCTCCCTACGAGGTCCAGTGGGAGCCCGGCCTGGAAGTGCCCGCCGCCGACGGCAGCCTGCTGATCGCCGACCACTATGCGCCGGTCACCGAGGAGCAGTGCCCGGTCCTGCTGGTCCGCACCACCTACGGCCGGGGCTTTCCCTGGAACACGCTGTTCGGCGCGGCCTTCGCCGCCCAGGGCTACCGCGTGATCCTGCAGAGCACCCGCGGGACGGGCGGCTCGGGCGGCGACTTCCACCTCTGGCGCAACGAGGCGGCCGACGGCCAGGCGACGATCGAGTGGCTGCGCAAGCAGGAGTGGTTCCCGGGCGCGTTCGCGACGATCGGCCCGAGCCACTTCAGCTACGTGCAGTGGGCGCTCGGCCTGGACCCGCCCCCGGAGTGGCGGGCCGCGATCCTGCAGGTGGCGGCGCACGACTTCTACGACGCGTTCTACCCGGGCCAGCACTGCGCCCTCCGGCTGGAGCTGTCCCTGGTCGGTGGCATGGCCTTCTTTCACCAGTCGGCCGGCACGGGCCCATACCTGCGGGCGCTGCTCCGGCTGACGCGGCACCTCAAGCACGCCGTACGCGGGGTGCCGCTGCTCGACTCCTACCGCCGGGCACTCGGGGGCCGGCGGCAGGAGTTCGAGGACTGGATCGCTCACCCGTACCAGGATGATCTTTTCTGGGCCGGCAGCGACGCCGGGCCGGCGGCGGACCGGATGACCGCGCCGGTGAGCCTGGTCACCGGCTGGCACGACCTCGCCCTGGAGCAGACCCTGCGGCAGTATGCCCGGCTGCGCCGCGCGGGCCGGGAGCCCACCCTGATGATCGGACCCTGGACGCACACCTCGGCGTTCGACCGGGGCTGGCCGGAGCTGTTCGGGGACGCGCTGGAGCACCTGCGGGTGCACCTGCGCGGCGAGGGCGAGCGCACCACCCGGATCAAGGTGTGGATCAACGACGAGTGGCGCGAGCTGCCCGCGTGGCCGCCGCCGAGCACCCCGGCCCGCTACCACCTGCGGCCGGACGGCGAGCTGGGCGAGCTCGCGGGCGGCGACACCGGCTTCGACTACGACCCGGCCGACCCGACCCCGTCGTTCGCGGGCCAGCTGCAGTCCCGCTCGGCCGGGGCCCGCGACAACAAGAAACTGGAGGCGCGGGCCGACGTCCGGACCTTCACCACCGGACCGCTGGCCACGGCCGTCGAGATCATCGGTACGCCCGCGGCGGAGCTGTACGCGAGCGGCAGCACCGGCCACTTCGACCTGTTCGTGCGCCTGTGCGACGTGCACCCCGACGGCCGCTCGGTGAACGTGTGCGACGGCTTCGCCCGGCTCACGCCGGACCACCCGGACGGGGAACTGGTGACCGTCCCGCTGGGCGCGGCCGGCCACCGGTTCGAGCCGGGCCACCGGATCCGGCTGCAGGTCAGCGGGGGCGCGCACCCGCGGTTCGCCCGCAACTACGGCACGGGCGAGCCGTTGGCCACGGCGGTCAGGCTGGTCGCCACCCGGACGACCGTCCACCACGACCCGGCCCGCCCGTCGGCCCTGGTCCTCCCGGTGCTCACCGCTTCGTGAGCCGGACCACCGGATACTCCCGGTCGGACTTGCTCTGATACTTCGCGATGCGGGGCTGGGCGGCCGCGATGCGCTGCCAGGCCTGGGCGCGGTCGGCGCCGTCCAGCCGGTGCGGTGCCACCGGCACGGCGTCGCGGCCGGGCAGCTCGACCGCCGCCCGCCCGGGCTGCGCCATCAGGTTGTCGTGCCAGTCCGGGTGCCGGCTCCCACCGCCCGACGCGACGACCAGCCAGGAGTCCGTACCGTCGGCGAACCACGCCAGCGGCGTCTCCCGCGGCTGCCCGCTTCGGCTGCCCACCGTGTGCAGCACCAGCACGTCCATGCCCATGAAACTGCCCTGGCCGCGCCGGACCTTGCGGTTCATCCGGGCGTTCATCGTGTGCTGCATCCACCGGGAGAACGCGCCGGGCGTACCGGGCCTGCGCTTGCCTGCCTGCTGCTTCTGCGTCATGGGGCTACCTCCAGTCGGTCGTCGTGATGTCCTTGGCATCACGCTAGGAGCGCCGGGTCGTCGACACTTCTCGAATCCTGATCGATCCGGCTGAGCGGCGTTCGACCTCTCGCTGGACGACATCGCGACGGCCAACCTGGCCAACCTGGCCAGCCGCCAGCACCGCGGCGTGCTGGGCGGCAGCGGCGACAACCGCTGAGCAGCCACGTACGGCCGGCTACACTTGCTACAGTTAGAGCAGTTAGAGCAGTTAAGGGGCTGGCCATGACGGACTTGCTGATGCGTGATGCCGCGGCTCTTCATCGTGCCCTGGCCGAGCCGGGTAACGAAGTGAACGTGGCGATGTCGCGGGAGACAGCTGAGTTGGTGTCGCGGTTGGTTGATGCTCGAGCGCGCGGCGAGGAGATCGTCGTTTCTCCGGCAAACGCCGAAGTCAGCCCGACCGAGGCGGCGGTCCTGCTGGCGATGTCGCGCCCCCAGGTCCGAAAGCTGATGGACCGCGGCCTACTGGAGTCTCGCAAGGTCGGCACGCACCACCGCATCCGTGTCTCCTCAATCAGGGCGTTCCTTGAGGCAGAGCGCGAGCGACGGCGCGGGGCGATGGCTGAGCTGGCTGCCGTGCAGAACGAACTGGGCCTGACTGAATGAGCGGCGTCGCCGACGAGACCGATCTCGTCCGAGTCGTCCTCGCCGATGCGAACGTGCTCTACTCCAGGGTCCTGCGTGATTATCTGCTCTACGCGGCCGACCAGGAGATTGTCGCCGTCGCCTGGAGCTCGCAGATCCTTGCCGAGGTCACCGAACACCTCATGGAGAACGTGGAAGGCTTCGACCAGGCAGCCGCTCAGCGACTGGTAGGCGCGATGAACCGCGCTTTCCCGTACGCCGAGGTAGAGCCTGACGAGGAGCATTGGCGCAGACTGCACGAGGTGTCGCTCCCCGACGAGGACGACCGCCACGTTTTGGCAGCGTCTCTCGCCGCTGAGGCAACTGTGTTGTGCACCTCAAACATCAAGGACTTCCCCGCACATATCGTCGAAGCTCTGGGCTTTGAGGTGCTCACTCCAGACCAGTTGCTCAGTCGGCTCGTGGTCGAGTACGGCCCGCAGATGCTCGCCGTCCACCGAACGGCAGTCTCTTCACTCAAGGGCGCCACCGACGAGTCGACCGTCACAGCACTGCGAAGATCTGGCGCCCCGACGACGGCCAGCCTGATCGCACGGTTGCTCGGTGCCTCGTCGTAGCACTCGCCGAGCGGCTCGCGACCTCCGCCCGGCGCAGCCCTGACGGATGACCGCCCCTCTCAGAACGGTTGGAACTGCTCGAAGGGCGGCTCGGTCAGGGAATCGGGCAGGCGGAACGCCCGGCACCGGTCCGGGGTGCCGCCGGCGAAAGCATCGGGGATCGCGGCCCAGCCCAGATTTCGCTCGTAGTAGCGCACCGCGGTGCCCACCGACGGCCACCCGGTGTCGTCGAGGACCACCAGGCCGCCGGGCCGGACGAGCTTCCGCAGGAAGTACAGGTCGACGAACACCTCGTGGAAGCGGTGGCTGCCGTCCACGAACGCCGCGTCGACGACCAGGCCGGCCGTGACGAGCTGCGGCAGGGCGATCGACGACCACTCGGTCAGCAGGCTGGCGATCGGCTCCAGCCCCGCGGACCGCATCAGCTCCCAGCCGACATCGGACCAGACCGTCCGCTGAAACGGATCGACGATGACATGCCGCGGGCGCGGCCGGTCGACCGC
Organism: Actinoplanes sp. ATCC 53533; assembly: GCF_003947245.1. Taxonomy (NCBI): domain Bacteria; kingdom Bacillati; phylum Actinomycetota; class Actinomycetes; order Micromonosporales; family Micromonosporaceae; genus Actinoplanes; species Actinoplanes sp. ATCC 53533. Next base: position 27,876 of record NZ_QHHV01000212.1, read on the forward strand.
GACCAGCGCCTCACCGATCGCGAGCGCGGAGCTGGCGTAGGCGAGCCCGACCTCGACCACCGTCTCGACCCGCTCGGCTATGAACAGGTCGCGGAGCAGGTCGCAGTCGCGCTCGGGCAGCGTGACCACCTCGAAGTCCTTGTCCCGCTGCCGCGTCCACACCGGCCCTTCGCCGGCGAGCCGGTGCCGCACCTCGCGGATCCGGGCCAGATGTCCATCGATCGTCATGCCACCCATTGTCGACCGACCACCTCGTCCATGGTGCGCGACCGATCGGCACCGTCCCGGAGTTCAGCCAGCACCTCCCCTCGAACGTGCCGATGTCGATCCCCATCCGGTATGAGCCGGGCTCCCCGCCACGTCGACTGTTGTCTCCATGTGCGGGTCCACCGCTCCGGAGTTGGGACGCGGTGAGCCAACAGGCGACATCGCCAGTTCGCATGCGCGCCCCACGCGCCGCCGATTGGAGTTCCACGACATATCGGCCGTCAGGACCACGACGTGGATACCGGACTGGCCACAGTGGACGCGACTGCCCACCTAGAACGAGCCGGTGATGGACGGGACCCTGCCGGGTCTGGTTCCCTCCGGGGTACGGACCGCGAGGGCCAGCGGTGTGACCTGTTCGCCGAGGTGTAGCTGTCCGTCGGATAGGTCGGTCACGCGGACGTGGCGAAGCTGGCCGACGCGGACGGTCTGCTGCGCTGCACCGCGAGCCCGCCGAGCGCCACCCCCGGCCGCCGTGACCTGACCCGAACGTCGCCGTCGCGTGCATCGGGATGGTCACGGTTGTTTAGCTCACCGCGGGTGGGGGGTACATGGCGCGCCGCACCCCCCACACGAATTGAGGAACACCAATGAGCATCCAGGGTCTTTTCTACGTCATCGCCGTCATCCTGCTCGTCCTCGCGGCGCTGCCGATCGGCACCCGGGGCATCTCGCTGGCCCTGCTCGGCGCCGCCTTCGCGCTGCTGGCCTTCTCCTGGGACACCATCACCGCCTGACCGCGCGGTAGATGACGGCCTGCCACGGTTGCAGGACCAGATCTTGCGGCGGCGTGGCGTTGGTGAGCAGCAGTTCCGCTGTCTCCCACGCCGCGGCGTCGTCGATCTCCGCCCGTACGGTCTCGGCCGAGAAGTTGCCGATGACCAGCAGGGTCGTGTCGCCGTGAGCCCGGGTGAAGGCGTACAGCCGCTCGTCGTGCGGCAGCAGCATGGTGAAGTCGCCGTAGACGACCGCCGGCTCCTCGTGCCGCAGCTCGATCAGCCTGCGGTAGAAGTGGTAGACCGACTCCTCGTCCTTGACCGCGGACTCGGCGTTGATCTGCGGATAGTTCGGGTTGACCGCCAGCCACGGCGTGCCGCTGGTGAAGCCGGCCTGCGGCGAGGCGTTCCATTGCATCGGCGTACGGGCGTTGTCCCGGCTCCTGGCCCGCAGCACGGTCAGCACATCCTCGGGTGAGCGGCCCTCGTGCTCCACCGCCTGGGCGTAGTGGCCGAGCGCCTCGATGTCCCGGAAGTCCGCGATGGAGGCGAACGGCGTGTTCGTCATCCCCAGTTCCTCGCCCTGGTAGACGTACGGCGTGCCGCGGTGCAGGTGCAGCACCGCGCCGAGCATCTTCGCCGAGCGCTCCCGATATCGCGGGCTGTCGTCGCCGAAGCGGGAGACGACCCGGGGCTGGTCGTGGTTGTTCCAGTAGAGGCTGTTCCAGCCGACCTCGGCGAGCCCGGCCTGCCAGCGCCCGAAGATCGCCTTGAGGTTGGTGAGCCGCAGCGGGTAGAGCACCCACGGGTCGGCGCCGCGGTCGGCCCACACGTGGTCGAACTGGAAGACCATGTCGACCTCTTCGCGGGCCGGGTCGGTGTACTTCACCGCCTCGTCCACCGTGACGCCCGGCATCTCGCCGACGGTCAGCAACTCGTCGCGGCCGGCGAAGACCCGCTGGTGCATCTCGTGCAGGAACTCGTGGTTACGGGGACCGTTCAGGTAGTGCGGGCCACCGTCGCCGTACGGCGTCCCGGGTCGCAGCGCCCCGTCCGGCAGCGTGGTGTCCTTGGAGATGTGGTCGATGACGTCCATCCGGAAGCCGTCCACGCCCCGGTCGAGCCACCAGTTCATCATGGCGTAGATCGCCTCGCGGACCGCCGGGTTCTCCCAGTTGAGGTCGGGCTGCTTGCGGCTGAACAGGTGCAGGAAGTATTCGCCGCTGGCCGCGTCGTACTCCCAGGCCGAGCCGCCGAAGGCCGAGCCCCAGTTGGTCGGTTCCGCACCGGGGGAGCCCGGTTCCATGCCCTCGCGGGCCGGGCGCCACCAATACCAGTCCCGCTTCGGGCTGGCCTTGCCGGACCGGCTCTCGACGAACCACGGGTGCTCGTCCGAGCTGTGGTTGACGACCAGGTCCATGACCAGTTTCATGCCGCGGGCGTGCACTCCGGCCAGCAGTTCGTCGAAGTCGGCCAGCGTGCCGAACACCGGCTCGATGTCCTGGTAGTCGCTGATGTCGTAGCCGTTGTCGTCCTGCGGGGAGGGATAGACCGGGGACAGCCAGATCACGTCGACGCCCAGGCCCGCGATGTGGTCCAGGTGCTCGATGATGCCGCGCAGGTCGCCCATGCCGTCCCCGTCGGCGTCGGCGAAGCTCCGCGGATAGATCTGGTAAACGACTGCGCTGTGCCACCAGGGGTTCTGCATAGTCACTCTTTAACACGGGAACCTCCCGCGAAACACCGGTTCCACTCCCATACTGGGGCGCATGAGGGTCGCCCTGCTCGGACCGATCGCCTGGCGCACGCCGCCGGTTCACTACGGACCCTGGGAGCTGATCACCAGTCTGCTCGCCGAGGGCCTGACCGCACGCGGGATCGACGTGACGCTGTTCGCGACGCTCGACTCGGTCACCAAGGCCACCCTCGACGGCATCTGCCCGAGCGGTTACGAGGACACCCCGGAGATCGACGGCCGGGTCTGGGAGGCGCTGCACGTCTCGTACGCCCTGGCCCGCTCCGGCGACTTCGACCTGGTGCACAACCACATCGACTGGCTACCGCTGGCGTTCTCCGAGCACTGCCGGGCGCCGATGCTGACCACGGTGCACGGCTTCTCGGGGGCGAACATCCTGCCCGCGTACCGCCGGGGCCGGTCGCACTACGTCTCCATCTCGGACGCCGACCGCTCCCCCGACCTCGACTATGTCGCCACCGTCTACCACGGAGTCGACCTGGAGGGGCTGCCGTTCGACCCGGCCGGCGGGGACGGCCTGGTGGCCTTCGGGCGCATCCATCCGGACAAGGGCACGCACACCGCCATCGAGATCGCCCGCCGGGCCGGGCGCCGGCTGACGCTCTGCGGCATCGTGCAGGACCAGCGCTACTTCGCCGAGCAGGTGGAACCGCACATCGACGGCGACCGGGTGGTCTATCTCGGCTCGGTCGGGCCGCGGGAACGGGCCACCGTTCTCGGTGGCAGCGCCGCGCTGCTGCACCCGATCCTGTTCGCCGAGCCGTTCGGGCTGTCGGTGGTCGAGTCGATGATCTGCGGGACGCCCGTGGTCGCGTACCGCAAGGGCTCGATGCCCGAGGTCGTGGACGAGGGTCTCACCGGCCGCCTGGTCGACGACGTCGACCAGGCGGTGGCCGCGGTGGCGGGCATCGCGGGGCTGGACCGGGCGGCCTGCCGGGCGCGGGCCCGGTCGCGCTTCTCCGCCGACCGCATGGTCGACGACTACCTGGCGATTTACCGGGAGTTGGCCGACTGAACAGCCGTTCTTGTTAATGTCTTATTACCGAATTGCGGCATTTCTTAAGTCAGACGCCGCCGAAAGTTGAAGCGTGCGGTCACGCTCCACCCCCGCGCGCGCTGATCCGTGCTGCGGGGAGGCAGCCCACCTGACCAGAAAGGGCCCGTCAATGCCCGCCACCTACGGTTTCCTGAGCACCTATCCCCCCACCCAGTGCGGCCTGGCGACGTTCAACGCGGCGCTCGCCAGTCACCTGACGGGCGGAGCGCCCGGCCACGGGGTGGTCCGGCTGCTCTCCGCCGATGCCGCCGGGGGCGGTCTGGCGATCGACCGTACGGCGCCGCGGGTGGCGCACACCTGGTCCACCGACACCACCGGCGGCTGGATGGCCGCGGCGAACGCGCTCAACCGCTTCGACGTCGCGATCGTGCAGCACGAGTACGGCATCTACCCCGGCGTCGACGGCGACGAGGTGCTGCCGCTGCTGCGCGCCGTCAAGATCCCGACGATCGTCGTCCTGCACACCGTGCTGAGCGCGCCGTCGATGACCCAGCGCTCGGTGCTGGAACGGATCGTGGCGGCCGCCGACGCGGTGGTCACCATGACCGACACCGCACGCCGGCGGCTGACCACCGGCTACCGGATCGACACCCGCAAGGTGACCGTCATTCCGCACGGCGCCGGCAGCCACTCCAGCGCCCCGCCCGCGGCCCACGACATCCCGCACCTGCTCACCTGGGGGCTGCTCGGCCCCGGCAAGGGCATCGAGTGGGCGCTGCGCACGCTGGCCCTGCTGCGTGACCTCGATCCGATGCCCACCTACACGGTCGCCGGACGGACCCACCCCAAGGTGCTCGAACACCACGGCGACGTCTACCGGGAGTCGCTCAAGGCGCTGGCCGCCGACCTCGGCGTCACGGACGCCGTGCGATGGGACGACGTCTACTACGACCAGGCGACGCTGAGCCGGCTGATCCGCTCGGCCGACGTGGTGGTGCTGCCGTACGACTCCACCGAGCAGGTCACCTCGGGTGTGCTCATCGAGGCGGTCGGCGCCGGCGTGCCCGTGGTGGCCACCGAGTTCCCGCACGCCGTGGAGTTGCTCGCCGATGGCCCCGGCCTGCTCGTACCGCACCAGGATCCGGAGGCGATGGCCGCCGCGATCCGGCACCTGCTGTCCAGCCCGGACGCGGCGCACCAGCTGAGCGGGCTCGGCGGCGGTCCGACCCTGCGCTGGCCCGCCGTGGCCGCCCGCTATCAGGCTCTCGCCTCGCGCCTGGTCCGGGACCGCACGCCCGCCACCGCGCCCGTTCCCGCGTGAGCGTCGCCCTGCGGCTCGTGCCGCCGCCGGTCCGGCTCATGGACGCGCCCGAACCCAACTGGTCCCAGATCGCCCGGATCTCCGACGACACCGGGCTGTTCGAACACGCCCGGCACGCGATCGCCCGGCGCGAGCACGGCTATTGCGTGGACGACGTGTCCCGCGGTCTGCTGCTCGCCTGCCGCGAACCGCAGCCGACCGCGCTGGTGGCCGGGCTGGCCGAGCGCTACCTGGCTTTCCTCACCCATGCGCTGACCCCGGACGGCACCTGCCGCAACCGGCTCGGCTACGACCGGCGCTGGCGGGACGAGCCGGGCCTGGGTGACTGGTGGGGCCGCGCGGTGTGGGGTCTGGGCACGGCCGCCGGGCGCTGCCCGGTGCCGTGGATCCGGGCCGAGGCCCGTACGGCGTTCGCCGTCGCGGTGCGCCAGCGCTCCCCCTGGCCGCGGGCCATGGCCTTCGCCGGGCTGGGCGCGGCCGAGGTGCTGCGGGCCGATCCGCGGTCCGGCGCGGCGGCCGAGTTGCTCGGCGACGCGGCCACGGTGGTCGGGCTGCCCGGCTCCGACCCGGCGTGGGTGTGGCCGGAGCGCGAGCTGACCTACGCCAACCCGGCCCTGGCCGAGGTGCTCATCCAGGCCGGCGACCTGCTCGGCGACGAACCGCTGCTCGGCGACGGGCTGCGGATGCTGAGCTGGCTGTGCCGGATGCAGGAGCACCAGGGCCACCTCTCCACCGTCCCGGTGGGCGGGTGGCGGCCGGGGGTGCCCCAGCACCGCTACGACCAGCAGCCGATCGAGGCGGCCGCGATCGCCGACGCCTGCGCCACCGCGGGCGCGGTGACCGGCGACGAACGCTGGGACGCGCCGCTGTTCCAGGCCATCGCCTGGTTCCTGGGCGACAACGACTCCGGCGCCGTCATGTACGACCCCCTGACGGGTGGCGGATATGACGGTTTGACGCCAAATGGCCCTAATCTTAACCAGGGCGCCGAATCCACCCTCGCGCTCATCTCCACCCTGCAGCACGCACGCGCGCTGGCGGGCCGGAGCGCGACCCGACGACCGTCAGGCGGAGGACTAGCATGACCGCGACCTTGGATCCTCGCGACGTCCGGACCACGTCGATCGCCCTGCGGCACGCCCTCACGATGCAACCCGACGGCCGCCGGGTCGTCATCAAGCTCTTCGTGCCCGGCGAGGACGCCCAGCTCGGGCAGAACCGCGCATCGCTGATCATCGAGCGGATCCTGCAGCTCGACGAGGACGAGATCACCCGGCTGCTGGACGACGTGCTGAGCCGCTTCTCCGGGCGCCACCACGACATCTGTGCCACCTTCCAGCACCACTACGACCTGGTGCACCACCGCGTGCCGACGGACATCGAGCTGTCGCCGACCGCCCGCGCGCTGATCGGGGCCTACTTCAGCCACGAGTTCTCCGTCGAGGCGGCGGCCCTGTGCAACCCGTCGATGGTGCCGCACCCCGACCAGAGCGGCCTCGCGCCCGGTGAGCTGCGGGCGGCGATCAGCCTGCGGCAGATCGGCGAGGGGCACATCTCCTCGATCGGCTTCTGCTCGGCCGTGCTCGGCCCGGACGACCGGATCCGGCTCGAGAACCGCGACGGGCCCCTGATGATCGGCCAGCGGGTCGGCGCCAAGCACCAGTGCGACCTGCTCGCGGCGGGCCTGGCCGAGGAGGACCTGGACAACGAGATCACCGCGACCGTGCTGTCCTCGCTGCCCGAGCGCTACGACGACGAGGAGTTCGAGGACGTCCTCGGCCATCTGCCCGGCGAACTGCTGGCCCGGCCCACCGCCAACGAGACCCTGGAAGCCATCCGGCGCATCGTGGCCAGCGACTACGCGGTGACCTTCCCGGCCACCGTGCCGCTGCACGAGCGGGTGCTCTGGCCGGCCACGCCGGCCGAGAGCAACGGCATGGAGGACGCCCGGTTCGTGCAGGTCGAGGAGCCCGACGGGCGCACGGCCTACCACGCCACCTACACGGCGTACGACGGGCGGCACATCGGCGGCCGGATGATGCACACCCGCGACCTGCGGCACTTCGAGGTCACCGCGCTGCGCGGCCCGGCGGCCCGCAACAAGGGCATGGCGCTGTTCCCGCGCTCGGTGCACGGCCGGCACCTGGCGCTGTGCCGCTCCGACGGCGAGACTCTCGGGCTGAGCACCCGCGACGAGCAGAACCGCTGGCAGGACGCGGTTCCGCTGCTCAACCCGCACCGCGGCTGGGACCTCATCCAGGTGGGCAACTGCGGGTCGCCGGTGGAGACCCCGGCGGGCTGGCTCGTGCTGACGCACGGGGTGGGCCCGATGCGGCGGTACGCGATCGGCGCGATGCTGCTCGACCTCGACACCCCGGAGCGGGTCATCGCCGACCTGCCGCACGGGCTGCTGGAGCCCGACGAGACCGAGCGCGAGGGGTACGTGCCGAACGTCGTCTACTCCTGCGGCGGGCTCCTGCACGGGGGCCGGTTCTGGCTGCCGTACGGGGCCAGCGACGTCCGGGTGGGCTTCGCCAGCTTCCCGCTCGACGAGCTGCTCGCCGCGATGGTGCCCGTCGTCTAACGGGCGTCGTGCACCAGCAGGGCCACCTGCACGCGATTCGACAGGTCCAGCTTGGTGAGGATGCGCGACACGTACGCCTTGACCGTGGCCGTGCTCATCCGCAGCGCCGTACCGATCTCCTGGTTGGTGCGGCCCTGCGCGACGAGCAGCGCGACGTCGCGCTCGCCCGGGCTGAGGCGCTGCAGCGCCGCGCGGGCCCGGTCCCGTCCCGGATTCAGCTCGGCGGCGGCGACGTGGTTCATCATCCGGCGCAGCACCTCGGGCGACAGCATCGGCTCGCCCGCCGCCACCCGCCGCACCGCGTCGGCGATCTCCGCCGGCGGGGTGTGCTTGAGCAGGAAGCCGCTGGCCCCGGCCCGCATCGCCCGCAGCACGTGGGCGTCGGTGTCGAAGGTGGTCAGCACGATCACCTCGGGCGGATCCCGGCGGGCGCGCAACGACTCGGTCGCGGTGAGCCCGTCCATGCCGGGCATCCGGATGTCCATCAGCACCACGTCCGGGCGGTGACTGTTGACGGCGGCGGCGACCTCGGTGCCGTCCGTGACCGCACCGGCCACCTCGATGCCCTCGAACGCGCCGAGCATCATGGTCAGTCCCGCCCGGACCAGCGCGTCGTCGTCGACCAGCAGCACCCGCACCGGGGTCAGGGATTCCATGGCAGCCAGGCTCTCAGCTCGAATTCGCCGTTCGCGGTCGGGCCGTGGTCCAGCCGGCCGCCGGCGAGCTGGACCCGTTCGCGCAGGCCCACCAGGCCGGTGCCCGAGCCGGGCAGCGTCGGCCCACCGGACCGCAGCGGGTTGCCGACCTCCACCACCAGGCCCTGCTCGGCGTGGCCGGTGACCGCCACCCGCACCCGGGTGCCGGGGGCGTGCTTGCGGGCGTTGGTCAGCGCCTCCTGCACGATCCGGTAGGCGTGCCGGCCCACCCCGGCCGGCACCCCGGCGGCGGCCAGTTCCAGCTCCACCCGTACCCCGGCCTCCCGGGACTGCTCGACCAGCGCGGGCACGTCGGCGAGCGTCGGCTGCGGCCGGTCCTGGGCTGGCTCCCGCAGCATCCCGATGACCTGACGCAACTCTTCCAGCGCCGAGTGCGCGGACTGCCGGATCACCCCGGCCGCCGCCCGTTCGCTCTCCGGCGCGTCCCGGCGCACCTCCAGCGCACCGGCGTGCACAGCCAGCAGCGAGATCCGGTGGGCCAGCACGTCGTGCATCTCCCGGGCGATCCGCTCCCGCTCGGCCAGCCGGGCCTGGTCGACGCGCAGTTCCTCGCCCTGCTCGGCCTCCCGCGCCCGCTCGGCCCAGGACCGGACGAGCTGGCGCTGGGCGCGGATCAGCATCCCGATCGCGACCAGGATGACGTGCAGCAGCACCAGGAAGATCGTCGCCTCCCAGTAGGTGCGGGTGGGACCGAGCGCGATCAGGTAGACGGTCGCCAGCGTGACCGCGTGGAGCGCGGTGACGGCCGCCGCGACGGGGGCGGGGCGATACAGCGCGACCGAGAACAAGGCGATGGCCGTGGCGCCCATGGGCAGCCCGAAGAGCAGGCCGAACACGATCAGCGCGACCGCGAGCGCGACCGGGCGGCTGCGCCTGTACCGGATCAGGGCGGCGACCGCCACGGCACCGGCGACGAGCTCGACCTCGATCGGCCAGTTGTCGCCCTCGTTCAGGGTGGTCCACAGGAAGAAGCTGCCCATGGCCACGGCGACGGCGGCCAGGGCCGCCTCGACCAGCCAGCGCCTCATGACTGGACCGTACGCGTCGCGGGCGGCGCACGCAGTGGCCGGTAGTCGGCCACCGCGTCGACTTTGGTCGACGCGGGTGCGACCGCTGCCGCTAGCGGCGAGCCGGCCGTGGTCCGAAGACTCTGCAGGCGTGATGAACGAGACGATCGTGGCGACACCCTGGTGGGCCCGCCTGGCGGTCTGGGCGACCGTGCCGGCGGCCGGGGCCGGGCTGGGCTGGGTGGTGCACCAGTTGCCGGAGTGGCTCCTGCGCCTGCCGTGGGCGCCGATGCGCGGGCCGCTGCGCGCGGTGGACCGCCTCCCCGAGCCCGGTGCGACGATCGGCGCGCTGCTGCTCGGCGCGATCGCCGGGCTGGTGCTGGCCGCCCTGATCGACCAGGAGTCGCTGACCGTGCGGATCTCGGGCACCGAGGTGACGCTGACCCGGCCGGGAAAGACCCGCACAGTGCCACGCGGCGAGGTCGCGGTGGCCTACCGGGAGGGTGATCAGCTCGTGCTGCTCGGGCGGACCGGGCGGGAACTGGCCCGGGAGCCGTCCCACCTGGCACCCGCGCGGCTGGCACCGGCCTTCGGCACGGCCTGGGCGGAGCAGGACCCGTACGCCGGCTCCTACCGCCGCTGGGTGCCGGACCTGCCGGATGTCCCGGCGGAGGCGGCGGCCCTCTTCGCAGCACGCCAGCAGGCCCTGGACCGGGGCGACGGCGACGACGCCCGGGAACTGCGCGATGAGCTGGCCCGGCTCGGCTTCGTGGCCCGCGACGAGAAGAAACGCCAGCACTTCCGCCGCACGGACGGCCAGGACCGGCTCTAGGCATCGGCTCGACAACGAGATCATGGCGGGGGTAGGACAACATGGCCAGGCCTCCGACTGGGGCTTCGGGGCCGGTCCCACCTAGAGCCTCGCGCCCATCGACCACCGGTCCGACCGCACCGACCGTGAGCTGCACGACTAGCTTGAGAAGGCATATTCAAGGAGGCTCTTCGCGTGGAACTTTCGGAACGTCTCCGGCGGCTCTCGTTGGCGGGCATCGAGGCGATCGAGATCTGGCGCCTCGGCGAGACTCCTGTCACTCCGGTGGAGGTTGTCTGGGCTGCGACCGGATGCGGCCCGGACAGCGGGCGACTGGATCGTCCTGTTGACGATTCAGATCCCGACCGTATCCAAAAGGGAAACGCTGCCTGGCTCGAACTGGCTCGGCAGTTCTCCCTGTTCGACAGCGAAGGATCTTTCCTGCTCGCAGTTCCCACCGAAAAAGACACGGGCGCATTCGGTGCATGGTTTCGAGTGCGCTTGGCGGACCGATGGGATCTAGTGGGTCGAGGAGCCGAGGCCAGGGTGCTAGGCGGTGGCTGGGGTGTTCCTGAATTCTGGATGCACTCCATCGATGGTGCGGTGCTTCTGGGTGCGAGCTGGTTCGAAAGCTGCTTCAGCGTCATAGCGATTCCTGAGCCGCACTCCGCCGGAGCACTCCGCCGCCAGGCGGAAATCTTGCTGGTTGAGTCGGAAGGCGCTGTTGAAGACCGCGCGGGAATCCGTCCTTGGCTGGCGCGTGGGGGAATCCGGGAAGCGCCAGGGAATTGAATTCAGTGGTAAACCTCCACATATTCGCCGAAGGGCTCAATCGAGCCATCCCAACCGTTCCGACCCTGTTGCGTGATCGTCCCGCCGGCGTAGGTGTAGGACCAGCGCGCACGGTCTTCGCCCGCCACGTGGACGACTCCCGAGCGAACGAACGGCGAAATCTCGACGTAGAAGGCGGTGGCCAGATCCGACCACTTGGGGTCTCCCTCGTCGTCGTCACGGAATTCGATGCAGTCTCCGTCGCGGGTGATCGAGGCGGCTGCCACCCACGCGATGTCGGCCAAAGTGTCGCTTGGCGTCCCACGGGCCTACGCTACGAGCCGCCGGGATCACGGACCACAGCGACTGTCCGGCAGATAGCTTCCTCATCTGGCCGCGCACAGCGGGCGTTGCGTGCCGGCGTCAAAGGATCCGTCACTCGACCGCCGGCAGATGTCGCCTCCACGCCTTGGAGGAGTTGCCGTTCGCAAGCGAAGGCCATCGGTCCGCCGCCCACCCCGGCCAGTCCAGCCACCCCGGTGGCGGGCCGGGGATGTCATCGCCACCGAGTTCGGCGGCATCCGGCGCCTGGAACTGCTTGCGCCATGTGTCGATGTCCGCCTCACTCATCGGAAAGGTCGTGTGCGGGGCGGTGGCCTGGCGGTGGGCGATCCGGGCGCGTTGAACGTCGGGGTCGATGGGCAGATAGATCACTTGGCAGGCTGCCCCGGCGGATGCGGCCAGCCAGCGCAGTGCCGAGCGTTCGTCGCGGCTCCAGAGCCCGAAGTCGAGCACGACGTTGGTCCCCAGACGCAGCGCTCGCAGAGCCAGCGTGATGAGCCGCCCTTCCAGCAGGTCGCGCTTGCCCTCGGCCTCCGGCTCGCCGAACAGGGAGATCATCCACTCGTCCGGGGTCATTCGCAGCGCGTGGTGCGCTGCGGCAAGCTCTTCGGCCCGGGTGGTCTTTCCAGCACCAGGAAGCCCGACCATGAGGAGAAGCTCGGCGGGTTCGGTCCGCCTGCTCTGCCTCGGTTCAGCTTGCGCGGTGGTCGCGCCCAGCTTGTCGGCGCTGGCAGGGAATACCTCGGACACGCAAGGAAAACCATCTTGACGGGTCGGATCGAACTTTTGCGACATGGGTTCGCTCTCCGGATCACAGGACGATCCGGCAGCACAGTGAGACACGCGGGTTGGCTGCCGGCGGGACACTGATCCGGCGGTGTGCCTGGCGCTGACCCGGACGGGGCAGCTATGAGGCCGCAGTTGAAGGCAACCGCGCTACCGCCGTTAGGCGGCGGTGCGGATGTGCATGGCAGCGAAGCAACTCATGCCGCCACCATACCCGGACGACAGCAGCATGGTCGTCGACCGTCGCCGCTGTCAGTCACCGTTCCGCTCCGGACTCCTGGCCGCTGTCCGGGCGCCACGCTACCGGACTCGAACCGGCTCATCCGGACTGAAAGGGTGCACATGCTGGAGCATGGCGCACATTCCCATTTGCCTTTGCCCGCAGGTCTCAAGTTGGCGATGGATCGTGCCGATAGGGCACCCATGATCAGGAAAACCCTCATGACCGCGTGCAGCCTCATCGCGGGTGCGGTTCTCGGGCTGGCGCCCGCGGTCGCCGCCCAGGCCGCCGGCCCGTCCCCCGCTCCAGGCGACGAGAAGCCCATGAGCGACATCCGGATCCAGAGCGCCTACGCCGCTCGTCGGACGGTCGTGCTCATGAGCGAAATCATCGTTCCCCGTACCGTGTCCAGGAAGGCCGCCTGTCACGGAAGCATCGTGGCCGTCGTTCGCCGCGACGGCGCGGTGGTCGGCAGGAAGCGCCTCCCCATCATGACCAGGCACCTCACCAACGGGCACACGTGCTGGATTTCCGGAAAGGTTCCGGCGGCAGGCGGCAACAGGGGCCTTCGCATCACGCTCGCATTCGGCGGCAACGACATGATGGGCCCCTCCCAGGTGTCGGGCAAGGTGCTCCCGCACGTCCCACCCGTTGGAAGCTGAGCGAAGATCCGCTCGCAGCCGGCCGCGGTCAAGGCGTACGGGTTCTGATCACGGGTGGGGACTACCCCGGATGTCCGAAGGTGTACTTCCGTCTTCTCTGCCGGGCCGGCCAGGTGCAGGCTCGGTCAAAGTTCTCTTTCTTGTGAAGCTGGCCAGATGACTACTTTCGAGCGGCGGTTTCACGCGCGTGTCGGGGCCGTGAGCCTCGACCTTCCGGCCGTCCTCGCTCCACGTGAGTCGACAGCAATCGACTCCAAGAGCGCGGTCTTCGAGGGCGGCGGACTGTTCGTGCTGGTGGACCAGGGCCCGTTCGCGCCCTCGCTGGACGCGGACACCGGGCGACCGGGATTGCATGAGGTGCCGGTTGTGGTGGGGGGCCACCCGGCGCGACTCGTGACCTTTGACGACAACGACAAGACGTCCTACACCACGGCTCTCGAGGTTGCCGGTCCGCAGCGCGTCACGGTCTTCATTCGCGCCCACAGCGACGTGCCCCGAGAGGTGCCGCTCGAAATAGCTCACAGCGTCCAGTTGCTCGAGGAGTGATGTCGAAGAGAGGACACCACTGCCCAAGGAACCGTCCCGCGAGAGGCAGATCCTGTCCACGCTGCCCGCGCTCGGATTAGGCAACTCGGTCGAGGGCCTCGCCACCGTGAAGGAGTTGTGCCTGAACATCGCGGGCATCTCACCCTCGGCCGGCCCCTCAGATCGTGGCGGCGACCACCCAGATGGTCAGCACCGCCAGGAACTCGCCGTTCTCGCCGGCCTGGTCGACCTGGTCGAACCAGCGCTCGCGCAGGCCGTTCGGGGTCATCCAGGACTCCTGCGGCACGTTCGGGTTGACCATCGGCAGCACCACCGCCGCCGAGGCCGGATCGGGGAAGTAGCAGGTGACCGGGGTGGCGCTGATGTCGTGCAGCCCGTAGCCGACCAGCCGGCGGCGCAGGGTGCGGCCCATGTCGAGCTGTCGCGGGGTGAGCCGCCCGTGCATGTGCCCGACGATGGTCTGCGCCAGGCCCGGGTCGACGCCGTCGAAGGCCAGCGAGCCCCAGTCGGTGTCCAGCAGGCAGACCCGGCCACCGGGGCGGGTCACCCGGATCAGCTCGCCGATCGCCACGTCGGCGTCGTCCACGTGCTGCAGCACCCGCTCGCACCAGACCCCGTCGAAGCTGTCGTCCTCCAGGTCGAGGGCGGAGACGTTGCCGGTCACGTACCGGATGTCGCCGCCGTCGTGGCGCTCGCGGGCCGCGGCCAGCGTCGCCGCGGAATAGTCCAGGGCCACCACCTCGCCGCCCGGGGCGACCGCGCCGGCCAGCGCGCGGGCGACGTCACCGGCGCCGCAGCCGGCGTCGAGCAGTCGCTGGCCGGAGGCCGGGCGCAGCGCCTGCCAGGCGGTGTCCCGGACCCGGCGGATCTCCGGGTGGCGCGACATGCCCTCAAGCGCCGCCACCAGCATGGCGAACATGTCCGGTGGCATGGCGTCGAGGTCCGCGAACGGGGTGCGGTCCAGCTGTGCGGGCTCCATGGCACCGATAGTCGCTCGGCGCGGGCCCCGGTGTGAACGGTCGTCAACCTTCCGACACGGGAAGGATGAATTCCCGAAACCTTCACCGATCGGGTGACGGCCCGCAGGTGGCATGGCCAGGACCGCCGGTGCCCGGACCGCCGAAGATCGCGCGACGTAGGATCCGGTCCATGACGGCTACGCGGATCGGCTTGGTGGGGTACGGCTCGGGCGGGCGGATCTTTCACGCACCCCTGCTCGCGGGGGCGGAAGGTGTCGAGTTCGCGGGCGTGGTGACGCGCTCCGCCGACCGGCGCGCCGAACTGGCCAAGAACCACCCGGAGGTCGCCGCGTACGACTCGCTGGCCGACCTCGCCGCGGCGGGCGTCCAGGCCGTCACCATCTCGACCCCGGCGGACACGCACGCCGGCCTGGCCCGCGAGGCGATCACCCTCGGCCTGGCCGTGGTGGTGGACAAGCCGTTCGCCCTCGACGCCGAGGCGGCCCGCGAGGTCACCACCCTGGCGGCGGAGGCGGGCGTGCTGCTCAGCGTCTACCAGAACCGCCGCTGGGACTCCGACCTGCTCACCCTGCGCCGGCTGATCGGCGAGGGCGCGCTGGGCGAGATCCGCCGGTTCGAGTCCCGCTTCGAGCGCTGGGCCCCCGACCGGGAGCCGCCCGCGGCGGGCGGCGGCACCCTGCTCGACTTCGGCGCGCACCTGGTCGACCAGGCCCACCTGCTCTTCGGCCCGGCCACCCGGGTGTACGCGGAACTGCGCGGCGACGGCGACCTGGACGACGACGTCTTCGTGGCCCTGCACCACTCCAGCGGCGTCGAGTCGCACCTGTGGGGCAGTTGGCGGCAGGCGGCGCCCGGCCCGCGCCTGCGGGTCAGCGGCACGACCGGCACCTACATCGTCGACGGCATCGACGGCCAGGAGGCGGCGCTGAAGGCCGGCCGCTCCCCCGCCGTGCTGGCCGAGCGCTGGGGCGTCGAGCCGGAGCACACGTGGGGCCGGCTTTACCGGGGCGCGACGGGCGCGCCGGTGCGCAGCGAGCGCGGCCGGTGGGATTCGTACTACCCGGCGTTCGCGGCGGCGGTGCGCGGGGAGGCGCCGGCGCCGGTCGACCCGTGGGACTCGGTCCGCAACATGGACGTCCTGGACGCCGCCCGGATCAGCGCGACCACCGGCGAAACCGTCACCCTCTGACCCGTTCTCGCTCAGAGGCGCGGCCGCACGGAGTCGGTGAGGACGCGGGCGGTGGCGAGCGAGTCCGCGAAGGTGGCCGGCGCCAGGTCCAGGCCGGCCGGCAACCAGGCCGGATCACCATGGTCGGTTTCGGTCATCGCGGTCAGGATGTCGGACGGGGGAAGGCCCGCCCGTCGCAGCGCGCGCAGCTCGCGTGGGTTGACACCGAGCGGCAGCGGGCCGTTGCCCAGGTCGGTGCCGTAGCGGACTTTCCCGCCCTGGCCGAGGAAACGCCGCAGGTTGTCGATCGCCACGTCCTGCTCCGGCGTCGGGCTGCCCCAGCCGTGGATGTCCAGCGTGCTGATCCAGGTCATCCGGTCCGCACTCTCCCGGATCAGGCCCTCGTCGAGCGCCTCTGTCCAGGGAGTGTGCGCGAGATAGTCGGCTCCGGCCGCATACGCCGCGGCGACCGTGCCGGCTCCCTCCGCGTGCACGACCACCGGCAGGCCCGCCCGGTGCGCGGCGTCGACCACCGCGGCCAGCGTCGCGTCGCTCAGCAACGGCCCGCCGGCGTGGGCGGTCACTTTGATCAGAGTGGCGCCCCCGGCCTGCGCCTCGCCCACCGCCTCGGCCGCGTCCGCCGCCGACCGCACCTCGCGGCAACTGCCGGCGGGAGCCCACCCGCGGTCGCTGGGATAGCCGCCGGGTGCGATCAAAAACGGACCCGCATATCGTACGGCTGGCGCACCGCGGGCCGCCACGGCCGCGACCGTCGCCGGCGCGCCGCCCAGGTCCCAGACCGACGAGATGCCGCCGGCCCACACAGCCGACAACTCCACGAGCGCGGAATGCACATGCGCGTCGCACAGGCCGGGCAACACTGTCCCGGGGATCCGGCGCCGCGCCGCACCCGCCGGCACCGCGGCGACCGGCACGACCTCCCGGCGCGGGCCGAGGGCGACGCCAGTTTGCAGGCGCCCGTCCCACCACAGCGAGTCCGGCAGCAACCACTCCGGGCCCGCCGGGGTCACAGCTGCTTCTCCAGCAGGGTCCGCAGCACGCTCAGCCCGCGATGCACCTCGGTGAAGCTGGTGCTCAGCGGCGCCGGGCCGATCCGGATGCCGTCCGGGCGCCGGTAGTCCGGGATGACGCCGTTGTCCCACAGGCTCTCCAGCAGCTGCTCGAAGCCGGCCCGGCGCAACGTCACGTGCCCGCCGCGCTGTTCCGGCTCGCGCGGGCTCACCACCTCGACGCCCAGCGGCGCCAGCCAGCGGTCGGCCAGCTCCAGCACATACCCGGTGAGCAGCACCGACTTGGCGCGTACCGCCTCGATGCCGGCCTCGGCCAGCATGTCGAGGTTGGCGTGCAGCGGGACCATCGCCAGGATCGGCGGGGTGCCGCTGAGCAGCGCCCGGACGCCATCGGCCGGTTCGTGGCCCGGGCCCATCTCGAACGACGCGCGGTGGCCCATCCAGCCCTGGATCGGCTGCCGCAGCTCGGCCTGCAGGTCACGGCGCAGGTAGCCGAAGGCGGGCGCGCCCGGGCCGCCGTTGAGGTATTTGTAGGTGCAGCCCACGGCCAGGTCGGCGCCCCAGTCGTCGAGCCGGACCGCGACCGAGCCGGCCGAGTGGCTCAGGTCCCACAGCGTCAGCGCTCCCGCGGCGTGCGCGATCCGGTTGATCTCCGCGGCGTCGGCCAGCCAGCCCGACCGGTACGCGACGTGGCTGAACAGCACCAGCGCAGTGTCGGCGTCCACCACCTCGGCGACCTGCCCCGGCGTGATGCCGGTGGCCGGGTCCGTCTCGATCCACACCAGGGTCAGGCCCCGCTCGGCGGCGATGCCCTCCAGCACGTACCGGTCGGTGGGGAAGTTGTCGGTGTCCAGCACGATCTTGCGCCGGCCGGGGCGGGCGTCGACGGCGGCCCGGGACAGCTTGTAGAGCAGCACCGTCGTGGAATCCGCGACCACCACCTGGCCGGCGGCGGCGCCGAGCGCGACCGCCCCGAGCCGGTCGCCGAGCCGCAGCGGCCATTCCAGCCAGCCGTCCGTCCAGCCGCGGATGAGCCGGCCCGCCCACTGCTCCCGGACGAACTCGTCGAGCAACCGGGCGGTGGCGCGCAGCGGCCGGCCCAGCGAGTTGCCGTCCAGGTAGGAGACGACGTCGAAGCCGTCCGGGCTGAGGAACTGCTCCCGCAGGTGGGCGAGCGGGTCGGCGGCGTCCAGCGCCTCGGCGCGGCTCAACAGATCGTCACTCATGCGGTGCCTGCGCTCGGTGCGCTCACTCATGCGCCTACTGCTCCGATCTCGGTGCGGACCGCGTAAAGCTCCGGGAAGAAGGTCAATTCGAGGGCCTTGCGCAGGAAGTTCACGCCGCTGGAGCCGCCGGTGCCGACCTTGACACCGATCGTGCGTTCCACGGTCTTGAGGTGCCGGAACCGCCAGAGCTGGAAGTTCTCCTCCAGGTCCACGAGCTCCTCGCAGGCCTCGTACGCCTCCCAGTTCGCATCCGCGTTCTCGTAGATCTTGACGAACACCGGCACCAGATCGGCGTGGTAGCGGTGCGGCAGCGTCACGTCGCGCTGCAGCAGCTCGACCGGGACGTCGTGGCCGGCGCGGGCGAGGTAGCGCAGGAACTCGTCGTAGACGGTCGGCGCCGCCAGCGCGGCTTCCAGCAGCGCCCGCGCCGCCGGGTCGTCGTCGAAGATCGACAGCATCCGGTGGTCCTTGTTGCCGAGCATGAACTCGACCGCGCGGTACTGGTAGGACTGGAAGCCCGACGAGGTGCCGAGGAAGCTGCGGAACTCGGCATACTCCGTCGGGGTGAGGGTGGCCAGCACCGACCACTGCTCGGTGAGGCAGCGCTGGATGTGCTTGACCCGGGCCAGGCCCTTGAGCGCCGGCCGCAGGTCGTCGGCGGCGAGCTGGCGCTGCACGGCGCGCAGCTCGTGCAGGATCAGCTTGAGCCAGAGCTCCGAGGTCTGATGCTGCAGGATGAACAGCAGCTCGTCGTGGTGCTCCGGGACGCTGACCGGATGCTGCGCCGAGAGGACCTGGTCGAGCTGCAGATAGCGCCCGTACGACAGGTTGACCTTGAAGTCGCGGACGATGCCGGCCTCGATGGGCCGTTGGTTCGACGACACGTGCCTGTCCTCCTCAGATGATCCACCTGAAGGAGATCACACCCGTCAGATGTTGGCGAGGGCCTCGTCGGTAAGGATCGGACCCCAGTAGACCCACTGACCGTCGTGGCGCACGAAGCGGCTGCGCTCGTGCATTTCGCCGGGTCGGCCGGCGTCGGTGTAGTGGGCCCGGAACTCCACGATGCCCTCGGCGTCGAACAGTCCGCCACCGCTGGCCGCCAGCACGTCGAGGCCGGTCCAGCGCAGGCCCGCGTCGGGCTCGACGCGCGCCGGCCGGGTGTCCGGGTGCCAGGAGCGCAACACGTACGCCGCGTCGTCCAGGGCGAAGGCGACGAAGCGCGAGCGCATCAGCCCCTCCGCGGTGGCGCTGGCGTGGCCGCGATGCGCCGGGCCGCAGCACTCCCCGTACGGCTGGCCGAGCCCGCACGGGCAGGCCTTCGCGTCGTCGAAGCCGGTCAGCGTCGTGGTGCGGCGGCGAGTTGAGCGTCGGGCCATCCCCTCATTCTTCCGCACCGGGCGTGTCGAGCGACCGGTAGTACCGGATCTTCCCGCGGATGTGCTCACGCTGGGTGGCCAGTTCCTCCAGGCGCCGGCCGATCTCCCGGTCGTGCTCCTCCAGCAGGTCGACCCGCTCCCGTACGGTGCGCTCGTCCCGGGTGAGGTCGGCGTACCGGCGCATCTGCGCGATCGGCATGCCGGTGTCGCGCAGGCAGCGCAGGATACCGAGCCAGGCGATGTCGTCGTCGTCGAAGATCCGCTGCCCGCCGGCGGTCCGGGCGATGTCGTCGAGCAGCCCGATCCGCTCGTAGTACCGCAGGGTGTCGAGGCTGAAACCGGTCTTGTCGGCGATCTGGCCGGGGGAATAGGTCGGCATAGCCACGATTCTGCCCCTGTCCCGGAGCGGGCTCCAGGGGGTAGCGGCTCAGCCGGCCTGCTGTTCGAGCACGATCCCGCTGATCACCTGCTGGCAGCGGTCCAGTTCCTCGATCAGGCCGCGCATCTCCTCGATCGCCGAGACCGCGTCCTGGGTGTCGCTGCGGATGCCGCCGACCTGCCCGCCGATCTCGCTGGTCGCCACCGCGGTCTCGTTCGCCAGGTCCTTGACCTCGCTCGCCACCACGGCGAAACCGCGGCCCGCCTCGCCGGCCCGGGCCGCCTCGATGGTGGCGTTGAGGGCGAGCAGGTTGGTCTGCTTCGCGATCGTGGCGATGAGCTCGACGACCTTGCCGATCTCGGTGCTGCTGGCCTCCAGCCGCTGGATGACCTCGACGGCGGTCTGTGCGGCACGGACCGCCGACCGGGTCGCGGTGGCCATGTCGCTGCTGACGTCGGCGAGCCGGTGCACCGAGGCGTGCTGGGTGCCGTCCTGGTAGCCGTCGTCACTCTGCCCGTCGGTCATCCTGCTCCGCCCCCTCGCCGGCCCTGCTATCCAACATCGCATCCCGGGGTGGTCGTTCGCGGGAATTTCGCCCTATCGAGCACGACCCCGGCGACCCGGACCCGCTCCGCCGGGCAACCACCAGCTGACCGAATCCGCAAAATCGGTCATGCTTTCGTCCTGCACTGAAAGGTCCCGTACAGGTCTTGCAGGATCCTGACGTAGGATTCCGCCGTGACCAAACGTCTCGCCGAAGTGGCGAAGAAGGCCGGCGTCAGTGAGGCGACCGTCAGCCGGGTGCTCAACGGCCGCAGCGGCGTCTCCGAGGCGACCCGCGCGTCCGTGCTGACGGCCCTCGACGTGCTGGGCTACGAGCGGCCCACCAAGCTGCGTGGCGAGCGGGGCCGGCTGGTCGGCCTGGTGCTGCCCGAGCTGCAAAATCCGATCTTCCCGGCGCTGGCCGAGGTGGTGACCGGGTCGCTGGCGCAGCGCGGCTTCACCCCGGCGCTGTGCGCCCGCACGATCGGCGGGGTGTCCGAGCGCGACTACGTCGAGATGCTGCTGGATCACCAGGTGTCCGGCGTGGTCTTCGCCGGCGGCTCGTACGCGCTGGCCAAGGCCGAGCACGGGCACTACCGGCAGCTGTTGGACCGGCGGATGCCGGTCGTGATGGTCAACGGCGGCGTTGACGGCCTGGGCTTCCCGCACATCTCCACCGACGACGCGGTGGCGGTGGAGCAGGCCTTCGGGCACCTGCGCTCGCTCGGGCACGAGCGGATCGGCATGGTGCTGGGCCCGGAGGACCACGTGCCGTCGCGCCGCAAGCTGGCCGCGGTCAAAGAGGTCGCCGGCTGGCCGGACGCCCAGGCGGAGTGGCCCGTCGAGCGGACCAACTTCTCGATGGAGAGCGCCCGGCTGGCGGCCACCCGGCTGATCCAGCGTGGCAGCACCGCGCTGATCTGCGCCAGCGACGTGCTGGCCCTGGGCTCGATCCGGGCCGCCCGGCGGCTCGGCCTGGACGTGCCGCGCGACGTGTCGGTGGTCGGCTTCGACGACAGCGTGCTGATGACGTGCACCGACCCGCCGCTGACCACCGTGCGGCAGCCGATCGAGCTGATGGGCCAGGCGGCGGTCGACGTCCTGGTCAACCAGATCGAGGGTGCCGCGGCCACCACCGACGAGCTGCTCTTCGAGCCGGAGCTGGTGGTCCGCGGGTCCACCGGCCGGGTGCCGCACTAGCGGGACAATTCATCTTCTGCACCGGGCGGGCCTTCGGGCCCGCCCTTCTTTGTGCCCGCCGAGCGATCACAGTCGTGTTTTTTCTGCTGCTGGTTCAGTTATTGCGGTAACCGGTTCGGCTTTGTATCGTCACAGCCACGAAACATCGCATCGAGAGGGCGTAAACCCCATGTTCATAGCCAGGCTGCGCAGCGCCCTCGGGCTGCTGCTCGTTGCCGGAGTCGCGATGTCGGCCGCCGCGTGCGGCGACAGCGACACCCCGACGGCGTCCAAGGACGGCAAGGTCACGCTGGTGATCAACGGCCTTCCGCCCGCGACCGAGAAGGCCACCCACGAGCGGTTCCTCGCCAACGTGGCGGAGTTCGAGAAGGCCAACCCGAACATCAAGATCGACGCCCGCGAGGGCAAGATGGACCCGCAGACGTTCCCCGCCAAGCTCGCCGGCGGCCAGCTCGAGGACGTCTTCTACGTCTACTTCACCGACCCGGCCAGCCTGATCGCCAAGCGCCAGGTGTCGGACATCAGCAAGTACCTCAAGGACTTCCCGATCACCACGCAGCTCAAGCCCGAGGTGCTGCGGGTGTTCCAGGACGACAAGGGTGCCACCTACGGCCTGCCGTACAAGAACTACTCGATGGGTCTGCTCTACAACCGCGAGCTGTTCTCCAAGGCCGGGCTGGACCCGAACAGCCCGCCGAAGACCTGGGCCGACGTGCGCGCGGCGGCCAAGAAGATCACCGCCCTGGGCGGCGGCACCGTCGGCTACGGCGACTACAGCAAGAACAACACCGGCGGCTGGCACTTCACCACCGAGCTCTACTCGCTCGGCGGCGAGATGGCGGTCAACAACGCCGGCGCCTGGAAGGCCGCGTTCAACAGCCCGCAGGGCAAGCAGGTGCTGCAGCAGCTCAAGGACATGCGCTGGACCGACAACTCGATGGGCCAGAAGCAGCTGCTGGAGTGGGCCGACCTGCTGCAGCAGATGGGCTCGGGCAAGCTCGGCATGTACCTGGCGACCGCCGACAACATCCCGACGATCGTCAACCAGTACAAGGGCAAGTACGAGACCTACGGCCTCGGCCCGATCCCGGACGGCAAGGGCACGCTGGGCGGCGGCGAGGGCTACATGTTCAAGGCGGGGCTGAGCCCCGAGAAGATCAACGCCGGCCTCAAGTGGCTGACCTTCTGGTTCACCTCGGCGGAGCGCTACGAGGCCGAGAACAAGTGGTCCAGCGAGACCGACCAGCCGGTCGGCCTGCCCGAGCCGGCGATCTTCACCGGCGCGGCGGCGCAGACCCAGGCCGCGGCCGACAAGAAGTACGCGAACGTCCCGCAGGAGAACTACGCCGCGTTCGTGGCCGGCATGCCGACCATCCCGGTCAAGCTCGAGCCGCCGAACGCGCAGCAGATCTACGCCGCCCTGGACGTCGCGATGCAGAAGGTGCTCACCGACAAGAACGCCGACGTCGACAAGCTGCTCAGCGACGCGGAGACCCAGGCCAACTCCATCCTGGCCAGCGTCAAGTGATCAGCCGGCCGCCGGCGGGCCCTCCGCCGGCGGCCTCGGGCGAACAGGGAGCGACGATGGCGGTTCTGACCGCGGCCCAGGTGCGGGAATCCCGCACGGCCCGGCTGCGCCGGAAGATCCAGGACAACCTGCTGGCGTACGCGTTCATGGCGGCGGGGCTCGCGTGCTTCGCCTTCTTCTCCTGGTATCCGCTGGTCCGGGGCGTGATCCTCAGCTTCCAGCAGAACAATTTCGTGGTCCCGCCGTACTGGGTGGGCCTGGAGAACTACCGGACGCTCTTCGACGATCCGCTCTTCTACACGGCGTGGCGGAACACGCTGCTGTTCACCGGGCTCGCCCTGGTCTTCGGTTTCGTGCTGCCGTTCTTCATCGCGGTGCTGCTCAACGAGTTCCGCCACTTCAGCGGCTTCTTCCGGGTGCTGGTCTATCTGCCCGTGATGCTGCCGCCGATCGTGGCGGTGCTGCTCTGGCGCTATTTCTACGACCCGGGCAACGGGCTGTTCAACTCGCTGCTGCGCAGCGCCGGGCTCCCGGAGTCACAGTGGACCCAGTCGTCGAGCACGGCGATGATCTCGCTGGTCCTGGTCTCGACCTGGGCCAACCTCGGCGGCGCCACGCTGATGTACCTGGCCGCGCTGCAGGGCATCCAGGGCGAGCTTTACGAGGCCGCTGAGCTCGACGGCGCGAGCGTCTGGCAGCGGCTGCGGCACGTCACGCTGCCGCAGATGCGTTTCATCATGCTGGTCCTGCTGCTGCTGCAGATCATCGCGACGATGCAGGTCT
>NZ_QHHV01000213.1:0-12808 GCF_003947245.1 Actinoplanes sp. ATCC 53533
GGTGCCGGGGTCTCCGCCGGTCAGCGCCAGCGGCTCGCGCTGGCGGCGCTGCTGCGGGCCGCGGCCGTACGCCCGCGGTGCTGCTCCTCGACGAGCCCACCGCGCACCTCGACGCGGAGGCCGAGCGCCTGGTGATCGCGCGGCTGCGGGCGGCCGCGGGCCAGGGTTGCGCGGTCCTGGTGGTCGCCCACCGGCCCGGCCTGCTGGCCGCGGCCGACCGGGTGGTCGACGTCGTTCCCCCGCCGCCGGGCGCTGACTTCACCGGTACGGCCGCAGCGGAGTCGTTGCCCGCGACTGCCGGCTCGACCGTCACCGAGGCCACGCGCCCAGCCACAGACCGCGCCGCAGCACCGCCGACCCACGTCGCGGACCGCGGGGCCGGTGATCGTCGGCCTGGCGTTGAGATCTTGGTAGCCGATGACCCTCGGAGGGGCCGGAACCTACCAAGATCGATCAAGGATCAGGTCGTCCAGGGCACGGGACCCGGCGCGTCGCGGCCGGCCCCGGTCGCAGAGCATGGCACGTCGCCTCTGGTCCGGGCGGCCGGGTGGGTCGCGCGGCGGCCCGGCGCGGCCGTCGGGCTCGGGGCGGCGTCCTGGCTTGCCGGGATCGTGCTGACCGGGGCCGCCGCCTGGCTGCTCGTGCGGGCCGCGACCCTGCCGCCGGTGCTGACCCTGTCGACGGCCGTCGTGCTCGTCCGCGGCAGCGCCGTCGCGCGCCCGCTGCTGCGCTACCTCGAACGCCTGGTCGCGCACGACGTGGCCTTCGCCCGCCTCGGCGAGTGGCGGGCCCGGGTCTTCGCCGACCTCATCCCCCACGTCCCCGGCCCTCGGCTGCGGCGCCGCGGTGACCTGCTCACCCGGGTCGGCGACGACGTGGACGCCCGGGTCGACGGGCTGCTGCGGGGGCGCCTGCCCGCCCTCGCAGCAGCTCTGACGCTGGCCACCGTCGCGGTCACCGCCATGTTTCTGCTGCCCGCGGTGGCGCTTCCGCTCGCCGCGGGACTGCTGATCAGCGGCGTCGCGGCCCCCGCGCTGGCCGCGTGGCAGGCGAGCCGGACCGACGCCGCCACCGGCCGGGCCCGGGCCGAACTGCGGGACGCCGTCGTGGAGACCGTCGACGGCGTCGAGGAACTCGCCGTGCGGGAGGCCGGTGCGGACGCGCTGGCCGTACCGGATCGGCGCAGCCGGGTGCTGGCGCGGCTCGAAGCGCGGGCGGCCCGCTCGGCCGGTGCCGCCGCCGCGCTCAGCCTGCTGGGCTGGGGTGTCGCGGTCACCGGGACCGCGCTGGTGGCCGCCGGCGGCGGGCTGTCCGACGAGTGGTCCGCCGTGCTGCTGCTGGCGGTCGTGGCCCTCGGCGAGCCCGTGGCCGTGCTGCCCGACGCCGCCGTGGCCCGGCAGCGCGCGGCCGGCGCCCGTACCCGGCTGGCGGAGATCTCCCCCCAGGTGCCGGCCGCGGTCCACGGTCCTGCCGGCGACATCACCACCCGTAGCATGGCCGCCGGACGGGACCCGGCACTGCCGCCCCGGATGCCCGGACCTGCCAGCGACATCACCACCCGTAGCTTGACCGCCGGACGGGACCCGGCGCCGACCCCCCGGATGCCCGGACCGGCCGGTGACATCGCGATCCGTGGCTTGGTCGCCGGGTGGGATCCGGCGCGGGCGCCTGCCCTGGCCGGCGTTGACCTGGATCTGCCGGCCGGGTCGAGGGTCGCGGTGCTCGGGCCGTCCGGGGGTGGCAAGTCCACGCTGGCCGCCGTGCTCGCCCGGCTGCTCGGTCCGCGCGCCGGGACGGTCACCGGTGTGGGCCGCAGCGTGCTGGTCGGCGACGAGACCGACCACGTCTTCGCGTCCACCGTCCGGGAGAACCTGCGCATCGCCCGCCCCGGCGCCACCGATGCGGAACTGCGCGCGGCCCTGGCCCGGGTCCGGCTCGACGGGTGGCTGGCCGGGCTGCCGGCCGGGCTCGACACGTGGCTCGGCACCGGCGGCGGCACGATCTCCGGTGGCCAGCGCCGCCGGCTGGCCACCGCCCGGGCCCTGCTCGCCGGTCCCGACCTGCTCATCCTCGACGAGCCGACCGAGGGCCTCGACGAGGCCGGCGCCGCCGCGCTCATGGCCGACCTGCTCACTGCGGCAGACGGCCGGACGGTGCTGCTGCTGACTCATCGCACGGAGGGCCTGGACCGGGTGGACGCCACGTACGAGCTGCGGGACGGGCAGCTGTCCGTCTGCCGGCGCGCAGAGACCGTGGTGCCCGCCGCCGGGTGATCGACCTCGAACGCGCAGTCCTTCCCCGAACCACACGGCATCCCCGATCGCGGCACGCGACCCACCCGGAGGCCCGGAGAGGGCATTTCATCCGTTTCAACCCCGGGCCACGTCCAAGATCCGGGCGCTGCCGCCGGCGCGGCAGGGGACAGCTCATTGAGGAAACCCGTTCCTCGGTGGGAGGGGCGTGCCGCACGGGGTCTCCGCGCCTTCGGCTGATCCTCGTCAGGAGAACGCGGAGCCGGTGGTGTCCCCGCCTTCTTCCGGGGCGGCCAGGCAGTGCACCAGGCGCAGGTCGGTGCCGGGCACCTCGATCGGCCAGGGATGCCGCTCCCAGCCGTCGGTCCTTTCCGTGTCGCGGCTGTGCTGGGCCATCAGCTCCGCCGAACAGGCGGCTGCGATGTCCTTGCGCCCGATGAGGCTGTCTTCCTGGCTGCGCCGGACGTCGCGCGGCATGGTGGTCGCCGCGAAGGTCTCCCAGGCGTGCTCCCCGGTGCAGTCCATCTCGCGTGGGGAGAGTGCCTGGCCGCTGCTCGCGACGGTTCCCGCCCAGCACATCGGCTCGGCCGGGCAGAACATCGTGCCGCAGGTGACGAAGCCCTCCGGCGGGGTGGACGCGCCACTCGGGCCGGCCCCGGCCACGGGTCCGGCGCTGGAGCCGGATCCGGGTTCGCCGTCGGATCCGGGGTCGAGCAACTGCCAGGTCGCCACGCCACCGACCACGACCACGAGCAGGACCGCGACGAGCAGCACCAGGCGGCGCCGGGTCGTCCGGCGTTCCGGCTCCTTCGGCCCGGCCGGCGGCGCGGAGAGCGGACGCCCCTGCGACGAAGACCCGACCGGAGGCGCGGACACCGGACGCCCCTGCGACGAAAGCCCGACCGGAGGCGCAAAGCCCGGATGCCCCTGCGACGAAGACCCGACCGGAGGCGCAAAGCCCGGATGCCCCTGCGACGAAAGCCCGACCGGCGGCGCAATGGCCGGATGCTCCTGGGACGGGGGCCCCCGACATCGGAGGTCCGTGGAACGGGGGCCCGGTCGGCGGCGCGGACATCGGGCGTGCCGGGGATGGAGGCGGGGTCGGCGCGCTGTTCCGCGGCTCCGGGGGTGGGGTCGGATCGGTTCGCCACGACTGCTGGCGGGCCGGACGGGGGTCGATCGCGGCGCGGGCGGCCTCCGCCATCGCCGCCGCCGATGGCCAGCGGTGGGCCGGGTCGGTTGCCAGCGCCCGTTCGACCACGGCGAGCACCGGGCCGGGGATGTCGGCGCCGAGCGGGGGTGGCGCGGTCTGCAACCGCTGCAGCGCCACCGCGTAGGGGTTGTCTCCCTCGAACGGGCGCCGCCCGGCGAGGCACTCGTAGGCGGCGAGCCCGAGCGAGTAGACGTCGCTGAGGCCGGTGGCGGGCCGGCCGAGCACCTGCTCGGGAGACAGGTACGTCGGCGTGCCCAGCACCGCGCCGGAGGCGGTGAGCTGGGTGCCGTCGTAGGTTCGCGAGATGCCGAAGTCCGTGATCAGCAGGGTGCCGTCCCGGCGGATCAGCAGGTTCGCCGGCTTGATGTCGCGGTGCACGATGCCACGCTCGTGCACCGCCCGCAGCCCGTCCGCCGCCTGCGCGATCAGCCGCATCGTCGCCGCCGGGTCGAGGCGCCCGACGCGGGCCAGCACCTGCGACAGGGACTCGCCGTCGATGAATTCCATGACCAGGAAGGTGATCCCGGTGCCGCGCCCGTAGTCGTGGATCGACGCCACCGCCGGATGGTTGACGCTCGCCATCGCCTGGGCCTCGACCAGGAACCGCTTGGCGAAGTCGGGCTGGTCGGCCACCTCGGGCAGCATGGCCTTGACGGCGACGACCCGGCCGAGCACCTCGTCGACGGCCCGCCACACCTCGCCCATGCCGCCGGCGCCGAGCCGCGCGTCCAGCCGGTAGCGGTCAGCGAGCCTGAGACCGGCGTACAGCATCGACCTTCACCGTCCGTCCCTCGGACCGCCCTCAGCGGCCACCCGCCGCGCATCCTGCCACGCCGCTGCGGGCGGCCGCCGAGTGCTCCCGGTCCTTCGGCGTCTCGGGGCGCCGAAACATCAGGAGGGGAAGCCGAGGAGAGCGAGGAAGACCTCAGGCGGTGAAGCGGGCGGCGATCCAGTCCGCGACGGTGGCCGTCGAGGCGACCACCGCGCCGTCGTGGTTCGCGTTCGGCACGGGGACGAAGGTTACCGGCTGGGCTGTGCCCAGCTGGTCCAGCAGCACATTTTCGGTGATGTCGTACGGCACCGCCTCGTCCGCGGTTCCCTGCACGATCAGGATCGGCGCGCTCGGCGCGGCCTGGGCCGGGTTGTCGTACTGCGCCAGCTGGTTCACGACCGGCTGGGGCAGCGAGCCGCCGAGGACCAGTTGCCCGGCGTTCAGCGACTGGTATTCAGCCAGGATCTCGTACAGGCAGCCGGACTGCAGCACGGACACCCGTTGCCGGGCCGGCGGCGCCAGCACCGTGAGCGGGTCGAACGACGGCTGCACCGCGGCGAGGCCGTACAGGGCCATCACCAGGTAGCCCTGGCCCGGCGTGCCCGGGATGAGCGGGGCCAGCAGGTTGACGTTCGAGACCGGGGCGATGGCCGCCACCCCGCGCAGGGTCAGGGCGCCGTCGTAGGAGGGCGCCAGCTCGCCGGCGAACAGCGCGCCCTGGCCGCCCTGGGAGTGGCCGTCCACGGCGTACTGGGTGCCGAGACTGCTGTCCAGGGCGCGGGCCGCCTTGACGCTGTCGATCATGGTGCGGGCCGCGCCGCCGCCGATCAGGTACGGGTGCGCGTCCGCCGTACCCAGGCCCTGGTAGTCCGGGGCCGTGACGGTCCAGCCGCGGTTGAGCAGCTCGGCGATGGCGGCCCGGGCCTCCGGCCAGAAGACTCCCAGGTGGTCGGAGGGTGCGCACTGATCGGCCAGGCCGGTCGTGCCATGGCCCCAGACCACCGTCTTGTGGGCCTTCTGCCGTTTCGGGGTCAGCACGAGCCCGGTCACCGTGATGGTCGCGCCGGAGACGTTCGTGCTGGCGTAGGAGATGCGCTGGCCGGTGGCCAGCGGGGTGAGTTCCGGCGGCAGGACGGCCGCGGCGGCGGACAGGACCGTGCCGGGCGCGTTCTCGGCCGCGGCTGCCGGGACCGCGCCCCCGATCCCGCCGCAGATGACGGCCAGGACGGATCCGAGGACGGCCGCCCTCCTCGCCTGGTGCCGGAGGACCGCACTCATACATTCCACCCATTCTTAGAGGTGCACACGCTGACCCGTCCATGCAAAGCGCCGTGTCCGGGGAGATCTCGCACAGGACGTGCGACGGCGGGAAAGCCCGCACCTTCGGGTTCGTGACCGCCGGCCGATCGACCGGTACGGCATGGCCGTGCGACGGTGGGGGCCGGACGATCGAGGCGAGGTGACGGATGACGGCCATCGTGGGCTTGGCGCAGTCGGGTTCGGTGTACATCGGCGGGGACAGCGCGGGGGTGTCGGGCATGAGCCTGACCGTGCGCGCCGACGCCAAGGTCTTCCGCAAGAACCGCTACCTGTTCGGCTTCACCACCTCGTTCCGGATGGGCCAGCTCATCCGGTATTCGCTGACCCTGCCGAAGCCCACCGGCAACCTGGAGGCGTTCATGGCGACGACGTTCATCGACGCCGTGCGCGACTGCCTCAAGACCGGCGGCTGGGCGTCGAAGGAGAACGACCGCGAGGAGGGCGGCACGTTCCTGGTCGGCGTACGCGGGCAGTTGTTCGCGGTCTACGACGACTACCAGGTCGCGAAGGCGGCCGACGGCTATGCCGCGGTCGGCTGCGGCGACCAGATCGCGCTGGGCGCGCTCTTCGCCACGGCGGGCACCGCTTTGGGCCCTCGCCGCCGGGTGAAGAAGGCCCTGGCGGCGGCCGAACGCTTCAGCGCGGGCGTGCGCGGCCCGTTCGTCTGCCTGAAGGGGTGATCGCCGCCCGGGCGACCTCGGCCAGGCAGGCGGGCGTACCGGTGAAGACGATGCCGGTCAGGCCGAGAGCCGCCGCCGCCTCGATGTTGGCCGGGCGGTCGTCGACGAAGACGACGTCGCCCGGCTCGGCGCCGAGCCGGGCGACGGCCGCCGTGTAGCACCGAAGGTCCGGCTTGACCAGCGCCAGGTCGGCACTGAACAGCCGGTGCCGGAAGGGCGCCAGGCCGGCGTGCCGGTCGAGCTCGCGGGCCAGCTCGTACGGGGCGTTGGAGAGCAGCGACACCGGCGTGCCGGCCGCGTGCAGGGTGTCGAGCAGGCGCAGCGTGCCGGGGTTGAGGTGCAGCCAGCTCGCCACGTCCAGCTCCACCAGCCGGCGCAGCAGCACCCCGCCGGGCGCCGCCCCGAGGATCCCGGACCAGTAGCTGAGCGCCGTGCCGCCGGCGTCGTAGCCGGGGCGGTGGGCCCAGTAGCGGCGGGAGAACTCGGCGACGGGCAGGCCGGCGAGGGCGGCCAGCGCGGCCACCTCGCCGGCGGGCTGGGCGACGCTGATGACCTCGCCGAAGTCGAAGAGCAGGTGCACAGGGGCCATGGTGTTCCCATCGGCATGCGAGCCGGGCAGTCAACCCAGCTTCTTGAAGAAGAAGCTGCAGTCCCGGAGCGCTCCGGCCGGGTCCGCCGCGTAGTCCGGGACGATGCCGTACCGGTGCCAGCCCGCGGACTCGTACAGCCGTTCCGCGGCGCTGGCCGTCTCCGTGTCGAGCAGCAGCAGGGCGATCCCGGAGGCCGCGGCCGCCTCCTCGGCGACCGCGAGCAGCCGGCGGCCGAGGCCGTTCCCCCGGGCGTCACGGCGGACGGCCAGCTTGATCACCTCGGCGCGGTGCCGCGCGTTGGGCTTGTCCGCGTACGCCAGGCTGATCGTGCCGGTGACGCCCGCCGGGCCGGCGGCGATCCACACGGCGAGGCTGCCGTCCGCGACCGCCGGCGCGCGGGACCGCCACCAGGCGGTGGCCGCCGCCCGGTCGAAGCCGTCCAGGAAGCCGACGGAGGCACCGCCGGCCACCGCGTCGACCAGCAGGTCGGCCAGCGCCGGGAGGTGAGTGGCGAAGTCGGCGGCGGTGAGCCGGATGATGGTCATGGCAGCACCACGAAGACGGCGTAGCGGACCGGCGCGGGTCCCGGATTGCGGAACCGGGTCGGCCCCCAGAGCCGGAAGCGCAGGCAGTCCCCCGCGTCGAGCCGGTGCGGGGTGCGGTCGTCGGTCAGTTCGAGCCGGCCGTCGAGCACCCAGAGGTGCTGCTCCATGCCGGTCACCGGCGGCGCTTCGTAGGTGATGTCCGCGCCGGGGTCGAGGACTCCCTCGATGAGCTCGCCGCGCAGGCCCGCGTGCGGCGGGGAGACGCTGCGGCGGGTGAAGCCCGAGGACTCGTCGCGCCAGAGCGCCTGATCCGCGGCGCGGACGACGGCGGGCGGCTCCGCCTCGACCTCGGCGAGCAGGCGGGACATCGTCCAGCCGTACGCGGTGCAGAGCTTGCCGAGCAGCGAGGCCGTCGGGCTGATCTCGCCGCGCTCCAGGCGCGACAGCGTGGAACGGCTCACGCCGGTGCGGCCGGCGAGGTCGTCCAGCGACCAGCCACGCGCGACCCGCAGCTCGGCGACGCGCGCCGCCAGCCGGACGTCCAGGGCGTCTCTCATATTCGGGATACTATCCCAGATCTGATCGGCAACGCCGGGCCACCCCGTGCTGAGGGTGGCCCGGCGCCCGGCCCCGGTCAGGACCGTGCGTCGCTGACCGCCTGCCGGCTCTGGTCCTTGGCGTCCCGCGCCGAGGACTGTGCCTGTTGCCCGGTGGTCCGCGCCGCGTCCGCGGCGGTCTCCTGGACCTGGCCGGCCGCCTGCTGCACCGTGCCGGAGACGTCGTCCTTCAGCTCGGACGCGATGTCCTTGACCTTGTCGGTCAGGTCGCCGCTGTGCTCCTTGAGCTGCTGGCCGGCCCGCTTCTCCGCGTCGGTGACGGGGATCAGCGTGGCGGCGAGCATGCCGACGCCGAAGGCGATGATGCCCGCGGCGAGCGGGTTGCCCTGAGCCTGCCGGGCGACCGTGCGGGGGGCGCCGCGGACCGCGTCGGCGGCATCGTGCGCCTTCTCGCCGGCCTTGCCGGTCAGCTGCGACGCCTTGTCCTGCACGGTGCCCACGGCGTTCTCCGCCGAGCCCCTCGCGTGCTCCGAGCTACCCATGACCTTCTCCTTGGCGGCGGTCCAGCGACGCTGGGCGACCTTGGCCGGGCTGGTCTTCTCCGCCAGCAGGTCCACGTCGCGCGTCAGCGAGGCCCGCGTGCTCTCGATGTCCTGCCTCAGCCGGTCGGGTTCTTCAGCCATTGGGCGTCCTCCTTGAGGGTGTCGACGGTGCGCCGCGGGGTGGGGTCCACGGTCTTGAGCTTCTTGCGGCCACCGGCGTAGAGGACCGCGCCGGCGATTCCCCAGAGGACCGCGACGATCAGCGCGGCCCAGCCGGGATCCATCACGTTGCTGAGGGCCGCGACCAGCGCGCCGGTGAGGAGCACGACGACCAGGTAGCCGGCGAGGCCGGCACCGCCGAGCAGCCCCGAGGCCTTGCCCGCCTTGACCGCCTCCTGCTTCAGCTCGGCCTTGGCGAGCTCCACTTCCTGGCGGAACAGGGTGGCCAGGTCGTTGCTGATGTTGCCGATCAGCTCACCGACAGAGGTCTCGGTGACCTCGTCGGCACGGTCGCGCGAGCGGTCCGTGGGGTGGGGCGCGGTCATCGCGCGCCACCCGGGTAGTCGCGCGTGGTCCCGGCGGCGTACTCCGGCTCGACGTACTCCGGCTCGACCACGACCGGGGTGCCGGTTCCCGTCGAGGCGTACTCGGTGGACGTCCCGGCGTAGCCGGCAGCACCCGTGTCGTACGAGCCCGGGCCGGACACGAAGGTGTCGCTGGCGGGCTTGGCCGCCGGATCCGGCGCGAGATCGTCGGCCTTGGCCAGGCCCTTGCCGAGCCGGGCCACCACGAATCCCGCAGCCAGCGCGGCCGCGAGGAAGGCGCCAGGACGCCGCCGGGCGAAGTCCTGCACGTCGCGCACCACGCCCTCGGGGCCGTTGCGCTCCAGGTAGCCGGCCACCTGCCGGCCGCTGTCCGCCACCCGGGAGACGATCTGGGTGGCCGGCGAATCCGCCCGGTCGCCCCGCATGTCGTCGAGGTGGCCGGCCATCTCGCGGATGCCGCTCACCAGCCTGTCGTTCTGCGCCCGGGCCCGCTCGGACACCTTGCCGCGAACCTCGGAGGCCACGGTGCGGACCTGGGTCCTCGCCTCGGACCCGACCCGCTGGGCCTGCTCCTTGGCGGTGTCCTTGACGTCACCGGCGGCCCGGCCGGCGGCCTGGGCGCTCTGCCCCGCGGCCTGCTGCACCGCGGACCGGTCGCCGCTCGATGCGCTCGGCCCGGTGGCCGGGTAGGTCTCAGTGACCGGTACGTCGGCGCGGGGGGTGCTGTCCGGCGCGCGGGCGCCCGCAGACGGGTCACTCATTGCTGCCTCCATCGTGGTTCGTCCGTTGATGTCTCACGAGGTGGAATACCCGCGTCCGGCCCGCGAACACATAGTTGTCCTTGGACAATTATGCGAATTTCTCCGGCATGGACGCGGGGAGAACGGGTATTCACAGTCGTCGCGCTTCTCCTATTGTGCCCATGGGTTTACTATGCTCAGGATGATCGATGCCGGTCAGTGCCGCAGAGGAGCGCCGCGATGGACGACATGCTCGACGAGGCCACCTACGACAGGCTCCGGCTGGGCCAGTGGCTGGCCGGCGTCTCCCGCCGGGACCTGCTCAAGCTGACCGCCGCGATGAGCGCGGGCCTGGCCGGCGCGGCGGTCGCGAGCCCCGCCACCGGGGCGGCGGCCGGGCCGATCGTGAAGGCGCTCCCCCCGGAGCTGTTCACCGTGCTGGGCACCAACGCCGAGATGCGCTGGTCCGCGATGGCCGGCCAGGGCGACCTGGTGCCGATCGACCGCTTCTTCGTCCGCAACCACACCAGCACGCCGATCATCGACGCGGCGAATTGGCGGTTGCGCATCTTCGGCGCCGGGCTGCGGCACGGGCCGGTGGAATTCAGCTACGGCCAGTTGCGCCGCCTGCCGAGCGAGACCGTCACGGCGACGGTGGAATGCGCGGGCAACGGCCGCAGCTATTTCACCACCCAGCAGGGCCAGACCGTTTCCGGTACGGCGTGGCGGCTGGGCGGGGTCGGTGTCGCTCGCTGGCGGGGTGTCCGGCTGTCCACCGTGCTGCGCCGCGCGGGCCTCGCCCGCACCGCCGTGGACGTGCTGCCGGCCGGGCTGGACCCGAACTACGTCACCGGCGGCGTGGACCTCGGCCCGGTCCGCCGCCCGCTGCCGGTGCGCAAGGCGCTGCACGACGTGCTGCTCGCGTACGAGATGAACGGCGAACCGCTGCCCGCCGACCACGGCCACCCGGTGCGGCTGGTGGTGCCCGGCTGGATCGGCATCTCCTCGATCAAGTGGCTGGGCGGCATCGAGGTGAGCGACGTCCCGCTCTTCTCGCCCTGGAACACCCAGTTCTACCGGCTGTTCGGCCCGGATCACCCCGCCGAGGGCGAGCACTTCGACCGCCAGGTGATCAAGAGCGCGTTCGAGCTCGACCCGGGCGCCCGGCTGCCGGCGGGCCGGCAGCTGCGGCTGCGGGGCCGGTCCTGGTCGGCGGCCGGCGCCATCCGGCACGTGGAGGTCAGCACCGACGGGGGCCGGCACTGGCGCCGGGCCCGGCGGGTCGGCGGCGAGGGTGCCGCGTGGCAGCGCTGGGAGCTCGACTGGCGGCCGGCGGCGGGCGAGCACGAGCTGCTGGCCCGGGCCACCGACGTGCACGGCAACACCCAGCCGGACGTGGCGGCGTACAACACGCTCGGCTATCTGTTCGACGCCGTCGTCCGTCATCCCGTGGTGGCGGCCTGACCGCTGTTCCAGCTGCTCACCTGGTGCGGCCGACGCGCGTACGCTGGCCTCGTGGATCACGAAGAGCGCATCGCACTGTTCCTTGACTACGAGAATCTGGCGATCAGCGCTCGTGACCACCTCGGCGGCATGCCCTTCGAGCTGCGACCCGTCGCCGACGCGCTCGCCGAGCGGGGGCGGGTGGTGGTGCGCCGGGCGTATGCGGACTGGTCATACTTCGATGAGGACCGCCGGATGCTCACCCGGTCCCATGTCGAGCTCATCGACATACCGCAGCGGATGGGCGCCTCCCGCAAGAACGCCGCCGACATCAAGATGGTGGTGGACGCCCTGGAAGTGGCCTTCGAGCGGGCGTACATCTCGACGTTCGTGCTCTGCACCGGCGACAGCGACTTCACGCCGCTGGTGCACAAGCTCCGCGAGCTCAACAAGCGCGTCATCGGCGTCGGAGTCGAGAAGTCGACCTCCGCGCTGCTGCCCCCGGCCTGCGACGAGTTCCTCTACTACGACCGCCTGGAGGGCGTCGAGATCCCACCTGGGCGCACCCGGCCGGGCCGCCCGGTCAGCCCGGCCGAGCCGGAGCCCCAGCCGGTGGCGCAGGAGCCTCAGCCGGCCGCGGACACACCGGTGCGTGACGTCGACACGCTCACCGCGCTGGTGGCCCAGAGCGTGGCCGGGCTGCAGCGCAGTTCGGGCGGCACGGTCACCGCCTCGACGCTCAAGCGCACCCTGCTCCGCAAGGATCCGACCTTCAACGAGGCGGACTACGGGTTCCGCGCCTTCGGCGAGCTGCTGCGCCACCTCGCCGGGCACAACGTGGTCGAGCTGATCGGCGGCTCCGCGAAGGGCGACCCCGAGGTCACCCTGCCGGAACACGGCGGCCGGGAGGCCGCGTTCACGCTGCTGCGCACGGTGGTCTTCGACCTCGCGGGCGGCGACGGGTCGGCGGCGCTCTCCGGTCTCAAGAATCAGGTGCGCAAGGTGGCGCCCGACTTCAGCGAGAAGAAGCTCGGCTACCGTAGCTTTCTCCAGTTCTGCAAGGCGGCGGCGACCAGCGGCGCCGTCGAGCTGAAATGGAGCCCCGACGCCGACGACTATCTGCTCACCGCGAGGATGCCAGCCTGATGCGTGCGCTTCCCTTCGGGGACGTGATGAATTCGCGCAGGCGTTCCACGTAGAGCCGCATGTTCTCGCGTGCGATGTCGGTGTCCGGGTAGCGGCAGGCGAGCTGCAGACCCTCGTGCAGCCTGGTGATCCAGACGCACACCTGGTCGCCGTACGAGACCCGCATCAACCCGTAGGTGCGCAGGTCGTTCCACCGGTCCGAACCCGGGACGCCACGTGCGTCCACATAGGAGACGATGGAGTACAGGTCCGGCGAGGTGGGCCGGAAGTCGGAGCCCAGGAGGCGCAGCACGCGGGTGATGGGCATCCGTGACAGCGATCGATTCCTGGCGAGCGCGGCGTGGGTCAGCTTCAGCGCGCTGTCGAAGTCCGTCGCCCGGGCCACCGGGATCTCGACCGGCGCGCCGCCCACGTACCAGCCCACCGAGTTCGACCACTGGGACTTCACCCTGGTGTGAAACGG
>NZ_QHHV01000214.1:0-18757 GCF_003947245.1 Actinoplanes sp. ATCC 53533
GCCGGTCCTCCAGCTCGTTCACCGTCAGGTCGGAGGCGTTCGCCTTGATGATGCTGTCGTTGAGCTGGGCGATCGAGCTGGCCGTGCCGTTGACCTCGTCGACGTAGGCGGCCATCTGGTTCCGGTTCTGGCTCCACTGCCGGGACAGGGCGTCCTGGGCGGCGTTCATCTGGTCGGCGACGGTCGAACTCTGCTGGATCAGGGCGGAGCGGGGCGCGGACAACTGCGGGTTGTTCGCCACATCGTTCCAACTGCCCCACATGTCGCGCATCTGCGCGGCCAACGCGGTGTCGCTGGGCTCGGCGAACACATCCTCGATCGACTTGTACGCCGCGTTCGTGCCGGTCAGATAGGCATTCGTGCTGTGCTCCGCGCGGCCCCGGTTCTCCAGGTATTCGTCGCGCATGCGCTGCACGGCGGAGACTCCGACGCCGGTGCCGACGCCGTCGGTCTTCGCGTACATCGCCACCGACAGCGAACCCACCTGCGACTGCATCTCGACGCGTTGCCGAGTATATCCCTCGGTGTTGGCGTTCGCGATGTTCTGACCGGTCACGTCCAGGCCGCGCCGCTGCGCGTAGAGGGACGTCAGTGCGGTGTTGATGCCACCGAAGCTGCTGGCCATCAGATCGCCTCATCTACCAGGCTGGGGCGGCGCACGCCGCCCGTGACTGTCTTGCCCTGCCGGCCATACGTTTCCACGGTTCCGGCGAACGCGAGCATGGTTTCGCGAGCCGCCCGCTGGCCCGCGGTGAGCAACTCCCGGTTGGTGTCGGCCATGGCGCCGATCTCCGACGTCAGCGTCAGGAAGGCCTTGCGGTGCTGGTGCAACAGGTCGGACCAGGGCGCGGGGGCGGCATCCGCCAGCTCGCCCAGCGAGGCCTCCGGGGCCAGGCCCAGCTCGATCGCGACGGCCTGGGCGTACGCCGCCCGGGCCACCTCGGTCTGACGAATCTGATCCAGCACGACCTCGACCTCGCGGGTGGCGTGTGCGAGCCAGCGGGACCGGTTGGCGGCGAGCAGTAGCTGCTCCTCCTCCAGCTTGAACAGCAGTAGCTCCAACAACTCCCGTGCGCGCCACAGGACGCTGGACAGGTCGGTCAGGCTCACCGGCTCCTCCGTCTCCGCGAGAGGACTCCCTCCGCTTCACCGGACACGTCGGCACCTGGGGGGCGACTCTGAGGACTGAGGTCTTACTGGTTGCGATTCGGTTCGCGCCGGGATCCGGCGTCCCGGAGAACAAGTCCGAACAAACTTCGGATAGTTCTCAGGACGGACCGTGACCGACCGATCACTGATGTCGTAAGCACAACGGCTCACGGATGGGCCGGTCAGGACCCCACTCAAGGAGGAACTTCAAATGGGTCTTCGTATCAACCAGAACATCGCTGCCCAGAACGCCTACCGCAGCCTGTCGGTCTCCGACAACCAGATGTCGAAGTCGCTCGAGAAGCTGTCGTCGGGCTCCCGGATCAACCGGGCCTCCGACGACGCCGCGGGTCTGGCGATCAGTGAGGGCCTGCGGAGCCAGGTCGGTGGCCTCAAGGTCGCCGCCCGCAACGCCCAGGACGGCGTCAGCGTCGTCCAGACCGCCGAAGGTGCGCTCAACGAGGTGCACTCGATCCTGCAGCGCGGTCGTGACCTGCAGGTGCAGGCCTCCAACGGCAGCAACAGCACGGATTCGCTGGAGGCTATCAACTCCGAGTTGACCGCGCTCAGCGAGGAGATCGTTGCGATCGCCAACCGCACCGACTTCAACGGCGTGAAGCTGCTGGCCGGCGGCGCCGCCGGTACGGACCCGGGCGGCACGGTCCCCGGCGCCGTCAACACGGGCGCCGCGCTGGCCTTCCAGGTCGGCGCGAACAGCGGCGACTCGCTGACCGTCGACATGTCCAGCCTGGACCTGGGTGCGGCGGCGAAGTCGCTGCAGGACGCCGCGACGGCGAACGTCCTGCCCGCCAACGCGACCCAGGCCCAGAAGGACGCCCAGCAGGCGGCGTCCACGGCCGCCATCGCAGGCATCGGCGACCAGGTCACCGCTGTTTCGACCGAACGCGCCAAGCTCGGTGCCTCACAGAACCGGCTCGAGCACACCATCAACAACATCAACGTGTCCGTGGAGAACCTGTCGGCGTCCGAGAGCCGGATCCGCGACACCGACATGGCGCAGGAGATGACGAGCTTCACCCGCTCGCAGATCCTGTCCCAGGCCGGCACCGCGATGCTGGCCCAGGCGAACCAGTCGCAGCAGGGCGTCCTGTCCCTCCTGCGCTGATCGGCGCCATGACGATCCGCTGAATGGCTCAGGCCACGGCACAGACAACCGAATAGCCGGGCGGTCGGCGTCATCGCCGGCCGCCCGTCCCGTTTCACCTCACCGACGGAGGGAGTTACCCGATGGCCAGTGTTGACGGCCTCATCACCGGCATGAGCACCACAGACATGATCGCCCAGCTCATGAAGGTCGAAGCGGCTCCCCAGACGGCGCTCAAGACCAAGATCAGTACCGCCACCAAGGTGGTGACCGCGTATCAGAACGTCAACACCAAGATGGCGAGCATCGCCACCGCCGCCAAGGCGCTGAACGACCCGGGCATCTGGACCACGATGAAGGCCACCTCCAGTTCCGAGGCGGCCGTGGTCTCGGCCGGGCCCGACGGAGCCACCGGCACGCTGACCTTCAGCATCAACAGGCTCGCGGTGGCCCAGCAGGATACGTTCCTCACCGGCGCGGTCAGCTCGGTCAACAACGCCGACACGTCGCCGGTCATGTCGGACGCCACCTTCGACATCAAGCTCAAGGACGGCAGCGTCGCCACCCTCACCCCGGCGAACAAGTCACTCCAGGCCGTGGTCGCCGCGATCAACGGCGAGAAGGACGCCCCGTACAAGGCCGCAGCCGTGCTCGTCGCGCCGGGTCAGTACTCGCTGCAGCTCACCGCCAAGGAGAGCGGCGTCGCCGCCGGGGCAGCGCTCGACCTGCTCGGCGGACCCACCGGGTTGAACCTCGGTGGCCCGGCTCGCGTCGTCCCGGTCGACGCCGAGATCACCGTGACCAGCCCCACCGGCAACCCCCTCGACGACTTCCCGGTCACTTCCGGGTCCAACAACTTCACCGACGTGATGCCCGGCGTGACCATCACCGCCACGAAGAAGACGGAGGTGGGCAGCCCGGTAACGGTCACGCTGGCTCCCGACGGCGAGGGCATGGCCACCAAGATCCAGGCACTCGTCGACAGCGCCAACGCGGCGCTGACCGAGATCGCCGCGCAGTCTAAAATCAAGTCCGGCGCCGTCGCGGCCGGCGCCCTGGCCGGTGACAGCGCGATGCGCAAGCTCTCCCAGGACATCCTCGGCGCAATCGGATCCGGTGCCGCCGGGCTCGGGACGAACGGCGCGGCCGGAAGCTTCAGCGAGGTCGGCGTCGGCGTCAACCAGTACGGCAAGCTGACCTTCGACAAGACGACCTTCATCAAGACCTACGAGACAGACCCGGACAAGGCCCGGAAGTACTTCAACGAGTACACCCCGAAGGCCGGCGGCATCGTCAACGACAAGTTCGACCCGGGCTACGACACGGCGGTCGGCCTGGCCAGCAAGCTGCAGACCGTGTCGCTGATCGCCACGGAGGGCGTGGTCAACCCCGAGTTTCCGACCCTGCCGAGGGAAGGCATCCTCCAGGGCCTCATCCAGCGCCGCAACGACAACATTCGCGGCCTCAACAACCAGGTCAGCGAGTGGGACGTGCGGCTGGAGTCGCGCAAGGCGGCGCTGCAGAAGCAGTACTCCAACCTCGAGGTCGCCATGGGCAAGATGCAGCAGCAGTCCTCCTGGCTGGCGAGTCAGCTCGCCAGCCTCTGATGAGCGGAGCGGTTCCTCATGACCACAAACTCACCGGCCATGCGCGCACGCTACATCGCCGACTCCGTCGCCACCGCCTCACCGGCCAAGCTCCTGCTGATGCTCTTCGACCGGCTGGTCCTCGACCTCAACCGCGGCGAGCAGGCCCTGCTGGCCGACGACCGATCAGCGGCCAACACCCACCTGAAACATGCCCAGGACATCGTCACCGAGCTGCACGTCTCGCTGAACCTGGACGCCTGGGACGGGGCCGCCAACCTGGCCGCGATCTACGCCTTCGTCGAGACCGAGCTGGTCAACGCCAATGTGCAAGGTGACGTGGCGAAGGTGGTCGGGGTCCGCGAGCTGATGGAGCCGCTGCGCGACACCTGGCGCGAGGCGGCGTTGGCCGTCGCGACTGCCGAGGGGTGACCCCGATGGCGGACGAATGGCGAACCGCGTGGATCTCCGCCCTGGACGAACTCGAGGCCGACGTCGAGACCGTCGAACGGATGATCACCGAGGAGCACCGCAACCAGGAACTGCCGGCCGCGACACCGTGGGCCCCGCCGCCGGGTCTCGGCCCGATCCCGTTGGATCTGCGCCCCCGGGCCGACTGCATTCTGGCCCGGCAACTGGAGGCGGCGCGAGCGGCGGCGATGGCGATCACAGCCAACCGCCGGCAGACCGCCTTCGCCGCACGGGTGGAGGTCGGCACCGCGGGAAAAGGTGTGCCCACCTACATCGACTGCGCCATCTGAACCGGGAGCACCACCGGCACCACGGACCCGAGACCCCTGCCGAGGTCTCGGGTTTTTGCGTGCAACCCAGCAGCAACCGTTTGGGACTCAGCGGATCGGCCGGCGGGCCGAATCGGAGGGTACGAGCAACGGATTGCTCGGACCGATAGCCAAGGACGGGCACCCGATCACCCGAGAAGGGAACTGCCGTGTTCGATGACGTCGCTTCGTCCTCGCTCCGCGTCGCAGTAGCCGGCCTGTCCGCTCGGCAGAACGCCATCGCCAACAACATCTCCAATATCGAGACCCCCGGCTATCAGGCTCGTAAGGTCAAGTTCGAGGAGGCGCTGAGCAGCGCCGTCGCCCACGGCCAGTCGCCGTCGACGGTGTCGCCGAGCGTGCAGAACTCGCTGGAACCGACGCGCCTGAACGGCAACAACGTCAACCTCGACGAGGAGACGCTGTCGCACATCGACACGACGATGCGCTACCAGCTGACGCTGCGCGCCCTGGACGGCAAGTACGGGCTGCTGCGTGACGCGATCAAGGGGGCCTGAGGTAGATGAGCACCTTCAACGCGATCGGCACAGCCGCCTCCGGCGTCACCGTGTACCGCAAGTGGCTGGACGCGGTCTCCGACAACATCGCCAACATGGACAACGTCAGCAAGACGTCCGACAACGCCTTCCAGGCCCGGTACGTGATCGCCCAGGAAGCACAGGACGGCAACGGCGCGCAGGTGGGCGGCATCGCGTACGGCAGCGCGGAGGGTGTCCTCGCCTATGAGCCGGACAACCCGCTCGCCGACACCGAGGGCTACGTGCGCCGGCCGGACATCGACCTCGGTGGCCAGATGGCCCAGTTGATGATGGCGCAGCGCGCGTACCAGGCGAACCTCTCGGTCGTCGACCGGGCCCGGGAGTCCTACGCCGCCGCCATCCAGCTCGGGAAGGGCTGACCATGACCTCTCCGATCAGCGCGCTCGGCGCGGTCAGCGGCCTGAGCGGCATCGGTGCCGTCTCGGGCGTCGACGGCGTCGCGGGCGCGGGCGCCACCAAATCGGTCACCGGCCCCAACGCCGACTTCGCGGGCATGCTCTCCAAGGGCCTCGAGAGTGTCCAGGCCTCTCAGTCCAAGGCGTCCGACCTGGCCGTGCAGGTCGCCAACGGCACGCTGCAGGACCCGGCGCAATACACGATGGCCTCCACCGAGGCCGCCCTCGGGCTGCAGCTCACCATGGCGATCCGCAACAAGGCCGTGGAGGCCTTCCAGGAGATCATGAGGATGCAGGCCTGACATGACCGACTGCACCGAGCGGCAACCACCCGCACCTGGCGACGGCCTCGCAGGCGAGGGCCAGAAGGGCATGTCGAAGGAAGGCTCAGCATGACCGACCGACTCCCCGCGCCGGTTCGCAAGGCCGGTGACTCCTTCAAGTCCTTCACCCCGGGACAGAAGGCGGTCACCATCGCCGCGGTGCTCGCCCTGCTCGTCGGCGGCTATTTCTTCGCCACCTGGGCGTCGAAGCCGTCGTATTCCGCCCTGTTCAGCAACCTGTCGAGCAAGGACGCCAGCGCGATCGTCGAATCGCTGCAGAAGACCGGCACGGCGTACGAGCTCTCCAACGGCGGCAGCACCATCCTGGTGCCCAAGGATCAGGTCTACGACCTGCGGCTGCAGCTCAGCGGCGAGGGCCTGCCGGGCGAGTCGGACACCGGCTACGCGCTGCTGGACCAGCAGGGGATCACGACCAGCGACTTCATGCAGCACACCAACTACCAGCGGGCGCTGCAGGGAGAACTGGCCAGCACCATCAAGGCGATCGACGGCGTCGAGGCCGCGACGGTCAACCTGGTCATTCCGCAGAAGGACGTCTTCGCCGACGACCAGAACAAGACCACGGCCTCCGTGCTGGTGCAGTCCTCGCCGAACAAGCCGTTGTCGACGCAGACGGTGCAGGCCATCGTGCACCTCGTCGCGTCGAGCGTCGAGGGCCTCGACCCGGAGCAGGTCACCGTGGCCGGCGCCGACGGCAAGATCCTGTCCGCCGGCGGCGGCGCCGCGGTGGCCACCGGCGGCGACAGCGGTTCGGACTCGCAGACCATCTCGTTCCAGAACCGGCTCAACTCCTCGCTGCAGAACATGCTCGACAGCGTCGTGGGTCCCGGCCACGCCGTGGTGACCACGACCGCCGAGCTGGACTACGACCAGATCGAGACGACCAGCGAGCGCTACACCTCGGATCCCTCGGTCGCCGCGCTCTCGGAGAGCATCAGCCGCGAGGCCTACAACGGCAACGGCAACGGCACCGGTGGGGTGCTCGGCCCGGACAACATCCAGGTGCCGAACGGTACGAGCACCGCCGGCACCGGCCAGTACGAGAACAGCACCAACGTGCGCAACAACGCCGTCAACAAGACCACCGAAGCTCGCAAGAGCGCGCCGGGCAGCATCAAGAGGCTGAACGTGGCCGTCCTGCTGGACAGCACGACCGCCGGCGCGGTGAACGCCGCCGACGTGCAGTCGCTGGTCAGCGCCGCGGCCGGGATCGACGCGACCCGCGGCGACACCATCGCGGTCAGCGCCATGCCGTTCGACACCAGTGCCGCCACCGCCGCCAAGGACGCGCTGGCCGCGTCCGCCCTCGCCGAGCAGTCGGCCAAGCAGACCTCGCTGCTCAAGACCGCGGCGATGGCCCTGGTGGTGCTGATCCTGATCTTCCTGGCCTGGCGGGCGAGCCGGCGGGCCCGCAAGCGCAAGGCACTGAGCCCGGCCGAGCTCAAGCACCTCGAGGACATGCAGTCCGCGCTCGAACAGCAGCGGCTGGCCCAGCTCAACGCGGCGATCCCGTCGCCCGCGATCGAGATGGCGAACACCGACCTGGAGGCCCTGGAGGAGCGCCAGCGCGAGATCGAGCAGATGGTCGAGGACCAGCCCGAGGAGATGGCCGCCCTGTTGCGTGGCTGGCTCGGCGCCACCCGCTAGACCGTCGGCGAGAGTGCCCCGAAACACCCCCTGGTTCAAGGAGGAACCGCGTTGACCACACCGGCGCTGAGCACGACGTCGATGACCGGCCTGCGCAAAGCCGCCATCCTGATGGTGCGGATGGGCAAGGAGTACTCGAGCCGGGTGCTCGCCAACATGAAAGAAAACGAGGTCGAGGAGATCTCGGCCGAGATCGCCCGGCTCGGCAAGCTGGAGCCGGAGGTCGTCGGCGACGTCATCGACGAGTTCTACGCCCTGGCGACGACCAAGCACGCCGGCGCGGGTGGCATGGCGTACGCGCGCGAGCTGCTCGAGGCGTCCCTGGGCACGGAACGGGCCCAGCTGATCCTGGACCGGCTGCAGGCCTCGATGACCGACATGCCGTTCAACTTCCTCAGCCACGCCGATCCGCGGCAGCTGCTCTCCTACGTGCAGCACGAACACCCGCAGACGATCGCGCTGGTCCTGGCGCACATCCCGTCGGCGCTGGCCAGCTCGATCCTGTCCGGGCTCGCCCCCGAGGTGCAGTCGGACGTCGCGCACCGGATCGCGGTCATGGACCGCACCTCGCCCGACGTGATCCGTCAGGTGGAGGTGGCTCTGCAGCGCAAGCTCTCCACGGT
This sequence comes from Actinoplanes sp. ATCC 53533, assembly GCF_003947245.1. Classification (NCBI taxonomy): domain Bacteria; kingdom Bacillati; phylum Actinomycetota; class Actinomycetes; order Micromonosporales; family Micromonosporaceae; genus Actinoplanes; species Actinoplanes sp. ATCC 53533. Next base: position 8,189 of record NZ_QHHV01000214.1, read on the forward strand.
GCTGCAGCCGGACGAGCTGTCCACGGTCGGCGGCCTCGATCCGCTGGTCGACATCATCAACCGGGCGGACCGCACCACCGAGCGTCTCATCCTGGAGGCCCTGGAGGCGCGCAACCCGGAGATCGCCGAGGAGATCCGGCGCCGGATGTTCATGTTCGAGGACATCGTCAACCTCGACGACCGCTCGGTGCAGCTGGTGCTGCGCCAGGTCGAGCCCTCCGATCTCGCCACCGCGCTCAAGGGTGTGGCGGAGGAGGTCCGCGACAAGGTCACCAAGAACCTCTCCGAGCGGGGCCGGGAGAACCTGCTGGAGGAGATCGACCTGATGGGCCCGGTCAAGGTCAAGATGGTCGAGGAGGCGCAGACCAAGATCGTCGCGGTCATCCGGGCGCTGGAGGACTCCGGTCAGATCGAGATCCAGCGTGGTGGCGAGGTCGATGAGCTCATCGCCTGACGAGGGTCCGGTGCTGCGCGGCAGCGTCGCCGAGGCGGCCACGGCGGCCAGCTTCGGCGTCGACCTGCGGCGCGGCGTACCGGCGGACAGCGCGCCGGTCGAGCGGGCCAAGCAGCAGGCCCGGACCACCGGCTACGCCGAGGGATGGGCGCAGGGCCGGCGGGTCGCCGCAGCCGAGGCCGAGGTCGCCGCGGAGCGGGCCCGGGCCGTGGAGCAGGCGCACGACCAACGGCGCGCGGCCGCGCTGGCGAGTGCGGTCAACGCGCTGGGCCGGGCCGTCACGAACCTGGAGTCGCAGCTCATGCCCACCCTGCACGAGCTGCAGGACGCGGTGCTGGCGCACGCGTTCGAGCTGGCCGAGGCGATCGTCGGCCGGGCCATGGACGACCCGGAGGGCCGGGCCGCCGCCGCGCTGCGCCGGGCCATGAACGCCGCACCGGATCAGGGCGACGTCGTAGTGAGCCTGCATCCCGACGATTTCCGCAGTCTCGTCGGCACGGCAACCGACGCCGACTACAACTACGAGGGCAGGCCGGTGCATCTCCGGCCCGAACCGGCGCTGCGCCCCGGCGACGCGGTGGCCGAGACCGGCACCACGACCGTCGACGCCTCCATCGCCGCAGCCGTGGCGAGAGCGCGAGCCGCGCTGAGACTTTGAGGCGGACAATGCAGAGGAATGGCCACCGGTGACCGACGTCTTCCGCAATCGCATCAATGCCGCCCTGACCGCCGCCCAGCCGCTGAGCCGGGGCAAGGTCACCGGCGCGGTCGGCCTCCGGGTGACCGTCAGCGGGCTGGAGGCGCGAGTCGGCGAGCTGTTGCAGATCGGCGAGGGTGCCGAGGCCGTGCTGGCCGAGGTCGCCGCGATCGACGGCGAGCGCCTCTCGTGCCTGCCGCTCGGCCTCATCGCGGGCATGAGCACCGGCAGCCCGGTGGTCTCGACCGGCGGTCCGCTGCGCGTCGCGGTCGGCCCGGACCTGCGCGGCCGCATCCTGGACGGGCTGGGCCGGCCGATGGACGGCGGCCCGCCGCTGAAGGGCGAGATGGTCAGCATCGAGGCGGCGCCGCCGTCGGCGATGGAACGCCAGCTCGTCGACGCGCCGATGCCGCTGGGCGTCCGGGTCCTCGACACCCTCGTGCCGTGCGGGCGCGGGCAGCGGATCGGCATCTTCGCCGGCTCGGGTGTCGGCAAGAGCACCCTGATGTCCATGATCACCCGGGGCACGACCGCGGAGCTGAACGTCGTCGCACTGGTCGGCGAGCGCGGCCGGGAGGTACGCGAGTTCATCGAGCACGACCTCGGCCCCGAGGGACTGGCCCGGTCCGTGGTGGTGATCGCCACCTCCGACACCCCGCCGCTGGTCCGGCTCCGGGCCGGCTCGGTCGCCACCCGGATCGCCGAGTACTTCCGCGACCTGGGCGGCGACGTGCTGCTGATGATGGACAGCGTGACCCGCGCGGCGATGGCCCAGCGCGAGGTCGGCCTGTCCGTCGGCGAGCCACCGGCCACCCGGGGCTATCCCCCGTCGGTCTTCGCGATGCTCGCGTCGCTGCTGGAACGCGCCGGCCCGGGCGCCCGGGGCAGCATCACCGGCCTCTACACCGTGCTGGTCGAGGGTGACGACCACAACGAGCCGATCGCCGACGCGGCGCGCTCGATCCTGGACGGGCACATCGTGCTCGACCGCAAGCTCGCCACGGCCGGCCACTTCCCGAGCATCCAGGCCCTGGACTCGATCTCCCGGGTGGCCAACCGGATCACCACGCCGGAGCAGAAGAGCGACGCCGCCGAGCTGCGCCGGATGATGGCCGCCCACCGCGACGTCCGCGAGCTGGTCGAGATCGGCGCGTACGTGCCCGGCACCAACCCGGACGCCGACCGGGCCACCGCGGTCTGGCCGCAGATCAACGCCTTCCTGCGACAGGGCCTGGACGAGAAGGTCGGCGCGGCCGAGGCGTGGCACGCCCTCCGGCAGGTCATCGCCGCCTCCTGACGGTTGCAGGTCGGGTGCAGGCGCTCAGCTAACGAAATTGCATGGGTTTTCCGCCGCGGGTTGGCTCAGTCAAGCCCGGCCGCCGCCGACCGGAATGGTGAAGAAGTCACCTCGACATCTCGGGAGGTCTTGTGAATCGCCTGTTCCGGCTCGGGCCCGTGCTGCGCGCTCGGAAGGCCCAGGAGGACGCCGCCAAGGGTGCCGTCATCCAGTCCCGCCAGGAGATCCGCGACGCCCAGGCGCTGGTCAAGCGCCGCCAGCTGGACCTGGCCGGCGCGGACGCGCCGACCGAGGGCACCGCGCGGGCCATGGTCGCCTCGATGGTGGCCCGGCAGTCGATGGCCGCCACCGTCTCGGGCGCGCACCGGATGGTCGCCGACGCCGAGGAACTGGCCCGGGAGAAGCAGGCCGACCTGGCCGACGCCGCGAAGCGGCGCCGGGCGGTGGAGATGATGGCCGAACGGCACGCTGCGGCGGTCAAGGCCCACGACCTGAAGACCGAGCAGAACAACATCGACGAGATGGCCGTCACGGCCAAGGCCCGGAACGCGGCCCGGGGCATCGACGCGACCAGCGAGGAACGGGCCCAGGTGCTGCGGCACGGCAACGGCACCGCCGCGGACCGGGAGGGCGTGGCCCGTGAGACGGCCAACTCGGTCGCCGCCCAGCGGGCCACCATCGAGCTGGCCGACGCCTGGCAGGCGATCACCGCCACCCGGGCCACTCTGTCGGTTGCCGCCAAGCGGAACCTCCCAGGCGCCGAGCTCTCCGACGAGGACGACGCCGACAGCGAGGACGGGAGCCGCGCATGATTGGTGTCCAGGGTGTCATCTCCCGCATCTCCGAGCTCAAGACCCAGCTCGGGATCACACCCGCCACGCCGAACGCCACGTTCGCCACCGCGCTCTCGGACGCCACCGGCACCAAGGGCACTGCCGGTGTCACCGGGCAGGCTGTGGTGGCCGCCGCGAAGAAGTACCTCGGCACGTCGTACGTGTTCGGCAGCGCCGATCCGGCCAAGGGGCTGGACTGCTCGGGCCTGGTCCAGCAGGCGTACCAGGATCTGGGTATCGATCTGCCGCGCAGCTCGCAGGAGCAGGCGAAGGCCGGCACCAGGGTCGACAGCATGCGCGACGCCAAGCCCGGCGACATCCTCGCCTTCAACTCACCCGTCGATCACGTCGCCATCTACCTGGGTGACAACAAGATGATCGCGGCGCCGAAGCCCGGCGACCACGTCAAGATCCAGTCGGTTTACGAGACGCCCACGCACATCCGCCGCATCGTCGACACCGACCTGACCGCCCGCTCCGCGCCCGGCGCCGCGGCGGCAGCGGCCGTGCGCCCGGCCAGCCTGCAGAACTCCAGCTCGCTCGCCGGGGTCCCGTACGCGGACATGTTCCTCAAGGCCGGCGCCAAGTACGACGTGTCGCCGAAGCTGCTCGCCGCGGTCGCCAAGGTCGAGTCGGGATACAACCCGAAGGCCGTCAGCAAGGCCGGCGCGCAGGGCCTGATGCAACTCATGCCGGCCACCGCGCGCGGCCTCGGCGTCGACAACTCGTTCGACCCGCAGCAGGCCATCAACGGCGCCGCGAAGCTGCTCTCCAGCCACCTCAAGGAGTTCAAGTCGCTGCCGCTGGCCCTGGCCGCGTACAACGCCGGCGGCGGCAGCGTGCACAAGTACGGCGGCATCCCGCCGTTCGCCGAGACCCAGGCGTACGTGCCCAAGGTCCAGAAGGCGCTGGCCGCGCTCGGCTGATCCACCCGCGCCGCACGAAACGAGGGGAATCGCCGTTATGACGAGCTCCGTCACCGGACCGGACCGCAAGCCACCGGCCGACGCCGGGCACCGCACGGGCGCCCGGCCGGGCAAGGGCGCGGAGGCCTTCGGATCGGCGCTCTCGGCCGAACTGGACCGCGGTCCGGCCGACCAGGCCGAGCGCGCCGACCGGCAACGGCAGAACCAGGCGGCCCAGAACCAGGCGACCCACAACCAGGCGGCCCAGCACCGGACGGCTCAGCAACGTTCGCAGGACCAGGCCGCGTTGCACCGCTCCGCGACCGCGAGCCGGACGGCGCTGGGGCAGGCCGAGACCCGTTCGGTCGACGCCCGGCTGCAGAGCCGCGCCGCCCAGAATCGGTTTGTGCAGAACCGCGCCCTGCAGAGTCGCCTCACCGACCAGCGGGCCGTGCCGCAGCGGACGGCACAGGGGCCGGCCGCCGCGTCGCGCAGCCCGGTCGAACGCGCGGACTTCTCACGGCCGGGCGCCGTCCGCCGCGAGACCGCACGGCCCGAAACCGCACGCCCGGAACCCGCACAGCCGGAAGCACGCCCGGAAACCGCACGGTCGGCAGCTCGGCAGCCTGACGCCCAGCGCACGGCGCCCCTCCGGGCCGGGGATGAGCGAGTAGCCGCGGACGCCGGTCCGCCGCGGCTCGACGGAGCCGAGGCGCCGGAGCAGGCCGGCACTCCGGCGGCTACCGAAGCGACCGACGGCCCGGCCACCGAGAAGTCCGAGACCACCGAGCCCGCGCCGCCCACGCCGATCGCCGTGCAGCCTTATCCGGCCGGCCTGGCCGCCATCGGTCCGGTGCTGACGGCCCCGGCGCCCGGGACATCCCCTTCAGCGGAAACGGCGTCGGCTACGGCTACCGGGACCACGCAAGCGCCGGCCGCGCCAGGGACGGCCGCTGCTGCGACGGCCGGGCCGGCAACGGCCGCTCCAGCTACCCCGACCACCGAAGCAGGCACCGCCCAGGCCGTCGCGTGGGCGCAGGCCGAGGGCCAGGCCGAGGCGCAGCCCGCCGCGCGGACCGGCACGTCCGGTGCCGCACCCGCCCCGGGCAGCGTGGCCCAGACCGCCGGCCCGCAGACGGACGCCACTGCCCAGGCTGCCGCCGCCGCGCAGCCTGCCGCAGCCCAGTCCACCGCCGCCCAAGCAGCCACGGCACAGCCCGCCGCCGCCCAAGCCGCCGCCGCACAGCCCGCCGCCGCTCAGCCAGCCACGGCAACCACCGCCGTCACCTCCACGGCGCCCGCCACACCCGCCACCACGGCGGCCGCATCCGCCGCACCGGGCGCACCCGCCGCAGCGACCCCATCGATCGATCCCGGCACTGCGCAGGTCGCCGCGGCCGGCGCCGACCAGGCCTCGTCGGCTGCTTCCGCACCAGGCGCCGGGCCTACTGCACCCGCCACGGCAGCCACGGCTGCCACGCCCGCCACGGCAGCGGCCGTCACGCCGGAGGCGGCGACCGCGGCCACTGCGGACAGCGCCGTCACTGGCACCGAGGCCACCTCGGGCCAGCAGCCCGACCCCGTGGCCACGGAGGCATCGCCGCCCGGAGAACAAGCCACCGGCGGCGAGTCGGCTGGGCAAGGCGCGGCCGGACAAGGCACGGAGGGGCAAGGCTCGGAGGGGCAGGGCTCGGCGGGACAACAGCCCGGCGGCGGCACGAGCACACCCCTCACCCCGCAGGCGACGACCGCAGCGCCCGGCACGGAAATACCGTTCGGCGCGCCCGGCGTCGGTGGAGTCGCCGCGACGGCACCGACCGCCCCCGCCGCCCCGACAGCGGACGCACCACCACCCGCACCGGCCGCCCCGAGCCCGCAGGCCACCCAGCTCGCCGCCCGGATCGTCCCGCTGCGCCTGGACGCGGACGGCGTGCACCGGCTCACCGTCAACCTGCACCCGGCCGACCTCGGCCCGGTCCAGGTCGTCGCCGAGATCCGCAACGGTGAGATCAGCGTGCAGCTGTCCAGCTCGACCGATGCGGGCCACGAGTCGCTGCGCAACGCGATGGAGGACCTGCGCCGCGAGCTTCAGCAGTCCGGCTTCTCCAACGCCTCGCTGGATCTGCGCCAGGGCACGCCCCAGGAGCAGGCTCGCCAGCAGTTCGCGTTCATGGGCGACAACAACGGCACCCGGGGTAGGAACGGCGCGGACGGTGAGCCCGCGCCGCCCGTACCGGCCGAGCCGAACCCCGCGCGTACCGATGGCAACAGCCGGCTCGATATCCAGGCGTGAGCCGGAAATAGGGGCTAAGTGATTCGGCGTGCCCGCCGAAACTGAGGGCGAGGGCCACCGACTCGAACTCAGGAGGACTGTTCATGACGTCACCTATCGGCGGAAACGTCAGCAGGGAATTCGACGCCAAGAACGTGCAGGCGACGTCGATGTACACGAACAAGACCACCACCGATGCCGGCGCCAGCAAGTCGGTCGGCGACCAGGACACCTTCCTCAAGCTGCTGGTGGCCCAGCTCAAGTACCAGGATCCCAGCAACCCGGCCGACTCGACGCAGTTCCTGGCGCAGACGGCCCAGTTCACCCAGGTCGAGAAGCTCGGTCAGATCGCCGACATGATGCAGGCCCAGCAGCTGATCGGCGCGAGCGCGCTGGTCGGCCGCTCGGTCACGTATCAGGACGCGGACGGCATGACCCAGTCAGGCATTGTCACCAAGACGAAGCTCAACGGAGACAGCGAACCGACGCTCGTGGTCGGGAACACGGATGTGCAGCTGTCCAAGGTCACGGAAGTCCAGGCACCGTCGGCAGCGCCGGCGACGCCACCGGCCGCGGCCGCGCCACCGGTTACCAAGGCGCCCGCACCCACCTCCGATGATTCCGCTACCACGAAGGACAACTGACCCATGCTGCGTTCTCTCTTCTCCGGCATCAGCGGCCTGCGCGCGCACCAGCAGATGATGGACGTCACCGGCAACAACATCTCCAACGTGAACACCACCGGTTACAAGTCGAGCCAGACGGTCTTCCAGGACACGCTGTCCCAGATGGTCAACGCCGCGGGCGCCCCGCAGAACGGCGCCGGCGGCACCAACCCGGCCCAGGTCGGCCTGGGCGTGCGGACGGCCAGCGTCAACGCGAACTTCAGCCAGGGCGCGGCGCAGACCACCGGCAAGGCCGGCGACATGATGATCCAGGGCGACGGCTTCTTCATCGCCAAGAGCGGCGGCGAGACGGTCTACACCCGGGCCGGTTCCTTCACCTTCGACGCCAACGGCTCGCTCACCACCCCGAACGGTCAGATCGTGCAGGGCTGGACCGCCGACAGCCAGGGCGTGGTGAACCCCGCCGGCAGCCCCGGCCCCCTCAAGCTGCCGATCGGCATCAGTCTCTCCCCGGTGGCGACCACGTCCTTCACGCTCACCGGCAACCTCTCGCACGACGCCCTGCTCGGCGCGACCGGCGCCAAGACGATCCCGATCCCGACGATCGACCAGGACGGCAAGGCCGGCACCCTCGACGTCGTGCTCACCCGGCAAGCGGACGTTCCCGCCGCTCCCCCGGTTGCCGCCTATGCGGTCTGGGAGCTAGCGCTGCCCGACGGCAGCACCCGAAACATCAACTTCCCCGCCGGGCAGGCCGAGGGCGATTTCGACCCGGCGAACCCCACGGTCGACACCGGCCTCATCACCCTGGGCGCCCCGACCTCGTACACGATCGACATCCACGATCTCACCTGTTACGCCGGCAACACCGAGGCGCGGGTGAGTGCCTCGGACGGCTCCGGCGCCGGCATCCTGAGCTCGTACACGGTGTCGAACACCGGCCAGATCGTCGGTGTCTTCTCCAACGGCCTCAAGCAGACGCTCGGCCAGCTGGCCCTGGCCAACTTCAACAACGTCAACGGCCTGGAGAAGATCGGTGACTCGATGTTCCGCAGCACGGTGAACTCGGGGCTGGCCCAGGTCGGCTCCGCCGGCTCCGCGGGTCTCGGCCTGATCACCAGCGGCGCGCTGGAGATGTCGAACGTCGACCTGGCCCAGGAGTTCACCAACCTGGTCATCGCCCAGCGTGGCTTCCAGGCCAACAGCCGGATCATCACGACCTCCGACGAGATCCTGCAGGAACTCGTGAACCTCAAGCGATAGATCGGATGCATGGCCCGGCTTAGGCGGGGGCCGAGCAGAAACACCGGCTTAGGCCGGGGCCGGGTACGTCTGCCGGCCCCGGCTTCGCTGCAGAAACACCGGCTTAGGCCGGGGCCGGTACGTCTGCCGGCCCCGGCTTCGCTGCAGAAACACCGGCTCAGGCCGGGGCCGGGCACGTCTGCCGGCCCCGGCTTCGCTCTATCCGGGGCAGGTCGCACCCGGAAAGAGACCAGGTCGCCCTCATCGGCAACCGGCAGTACGCCGAAGTGACTAAGGACAGGCCACGGACGGCCCACCAGCCAAGACGCCCCAAGGACGGATGTCGTGATTCTCGTAACTCGCCTCAACGGAGCCGTGTTCGCCCTCAACCCCGACCTGGTCGAGCGTGCCGACTGCACGCCCGACACGGTCATCACGCTGGTGGACGGCACCAAGTACGTCATCGCCGAATCCGTGCCCGAGTTCATCGACTCGGTGCGCCACTACCGCGCCTCGCTGATCGCCCAGGCGAGCCGCATCGAGTCCGAGCCGGCCCTGCTGGCCGCGGCCGGAACCGCCGACCAGGACGACGACCAGACCGCTGCGACGAACGTGCTGCAGCTGCACCGGAAGGACCGCTGATGGACCTCGCCACCATCGTTGGTGTAGTCGTAGCGCTCGTCATCGTTTTCGCCGTCCAGATCATGGAGGGCGGCAGCCCGGCCTCCATCATCCTGATCCCGTCCATGCTGCTGGTCTTCGGTGGTGCTTTCTGCGCCGGCATGGCCGGCGGCGTGCTCAAGGACGCCCTCGGGGCCGGCAAGCTGCTCCAGAAGGCCTTCCTGGCCAAGGTGACGCCGCCGAACATGCTCGTCGACGACATCGTCAAGCTGGCCGAGCGGGCCCGCCGCGAGGGCCTGCTGGCCCTCGAGGACGCGGTCAAGACCGTCGAGCACCCGTTCCTGAAGCGGGGCCTGCAGCTGGCGATCGACGGTACGGACCCGGAGGAGCTGCACGACATCCTGCACGCGGAGGTCGGCGCCAAGAAGAAGGCCGACAAGGCCGGCATGAAGATCTTCGAGAACATGGGCGGCTACGCGCCGACCGTCGGCATCATCGGCACGGTCATGGGCCTGGTGCACGTGCTTGAGAACCTCGACAAGCCGGAGACGCTCGGTCACTCCATCGCCGCGGCGTTCGTCGCGACCCTCTGGGGCGTGCTCTCCGCGAACCTGATCTTCCTGCCTGTCGCGTCCCGGCTGACCCGCCTCTCCGGCATCGAGGCCGAGGAGATGGAGCTGGTCATCGACGGTGTGCTCGCGATCCAGGCCGGCTCGAACCCGCGCCTGGTCGCCCAGAAGCTGCGCAGCCTGCTGCCTCCGGACGCCGCCAAGGCTGCCGAGGCCACATCCACCAAGAAGGCGGCCTAGGCATGACCGACTGCACCGGAGCGAGCCTGCGAGTGAAGGGCCAGGAGGGCATGCCAAAGGTGGGCACGGCATGAGCTCTGGCGGCGGGGGGCGGAGAAAGAAAGGCGGACACGAGGAGCACGAGGAGCACGTCAACCACGAGCGCTGGCTCGTGTCGTACGCCGACATGCTCACGCTGCTGTTCGTCCTGTTCGTGGTGCTGTTCAGCATGAGCAACGTCGACAAGGCCAAGTTCGCCGAGCTGGCGTCCGGACTGTCCGAGGGCTTCGGGGCGCAGAACGCGGCGGTGACCGGCAACGTCTCGAATCTCGATGGCGCCGGCCAGGCCACCACCGTCGTCCCGATCGACCCGGGCGTCAACCCGGGCGACGGTGGCAGTGGCACGGACGGCCTGACCAAGGAGCAGAAGGAAGCGGTGCAGCGGGCGCTGCTGGCGGCCAGCCGCAAGGAGGCGTCGGCGAACGCCAAGGCTGCCACCAAGGAGGCGGAGAACCTCAAGGAGATCGAGCGGAAGATCGCCGACGCGCTCGAGGCCGCCAAGCTGCTCAACCAGGTCAGGTTCACCATCAACGAGCGCGGACTGGTGATCACCGTGGTCACCAACGAGGTCGTCTTCGCCGGCAACCGGGCCGGACTGCGGCCCGGCGGCAGGAAGATCCTCGACGCCATCGCGCCCACGCTGGCCAAGCTGCCGAACAACATCGAGGTGGACGGCAACACCAACCAGCTCAAGGCCAGCACCACGTACTACCCGAGCGGCTGGGAACTGTCCGCGGCGCGGGCGTCCACCACCGTTCGCTACCTGATCGGCCA
>NZ_QHHV01000215.1:0-5468 GCF_003947245.1 Actinoplanes sp. ATCC 53533
GACGTCCCGCAGGTCCTGGCTGTAGCCGGTGCCGCCGATGAGCACCCGGCCGGGCACCGCCGAGGTGTGATAACTGAGCCAGTTCGCCGCGACGTTGCGCCAGTCCGCCGATGCGTAGCCGTGCGGCTCGTTCATCGGCTCGAAGTAGACGTTGCCGTTCGAGCCGTAGGTGTTGGTCACGCTCGACCACATCGTGTTCCACGCGGCGATGTTCGTGATCCTGCCGCCGGAGGCGGCGCCGTCCTCCCAGTAGGCGAGGATGACCTTGAATCCCCGGTCGGTGGCGGCGTCGATGGCGCCGCGGTAGGCGTTCCACCAGGTCGTGTTGGCCACGGTGTGGGTGTTGATAGGCAGCCGGACGGTGTTGACCCCCATGGTGGAGGCCATGTCGTCGTAGATGGCGTTGGCCTTGGCCCGCACTGTCGCGTTGCTGTCGGATTGGCTCAGGCCCTGCACGACGAGCGTGCCGGTGCTGAAGTTGTCACCCAGCACGGCCCAGTTCATCCCCCGGAGCTGGCGGGTGGCGGCATTGGCGGGCGACGCGGAGACCACGAGGCCCGCCAGCGCCACGAGCGCGGTCACTACGAGGGCGGTCAGCAACCGGCGCGACGATCGAGCGTTCCGCAGCGGTCCTGCTCCGTAGCCATCAGACGACATGATCCGTGTCATGAAAGTCCATCCACTAGGTCCGGCCCCCGGTTCGAACATGATGCAACAAATTCGCATACTTGTAAACGGCTTGTTACTGACGCATGTCGATCCCGGTCATTCGCCGGAAGCGGGCGGCCTGGTCACCGTGCGGACGGTGACCGGACCGCCCGCACGGCGACAGGCTGGCGCTACCGGCCGTTGTCGTATTGGAACTAGTAACCGGAGGACGAGAAGTCACCGGACCTTCGCGTCCTCGCCTGGCTTTGCCGGAGGTCGGAGCGGTCAACAGGGAAACTCGAACAATTCCGCCCAGCCGAGCAGTCCCAGAACGCGCCGGATCTGCCTGCTGGCGCCGCTCAACCGTAGGCACCGGCCACGGGAACGCAGATGGATCGCCGCGCGTGCCAGCGCGCGCAGTCCGATAACGTCGATGAAGGTCAGTTCGCGCAGGTCAACGGTAGCGTCATTGGCTCGGCCCACGAGCATCTCCAGAGCGATTTCCAGGGTCGGCAGGGTGAATATGTCCGCCTCGCCACGGAGCCGGATGCCCTCTGGGCGCGCCGTCGCCGTGACCTCCAATTGCCACTCGCGCACTGCCGTTGTCAGCGTCATGGTTTGTCCGCCCCTCAAGCGATCCCAGTCCGCACCCGCCGACTGCTTCCCGGCCCTCGGACCGGGTTCGGCAGCTAGGACACGACACCGCGATCGCTCGTGACACCGGTCGGTCACAGCCACGGCCGTGGTCCGGCACCGCGTCACAGATCAACGGGCTGTCCTGTCCTGGTTGTCGAACTGCCGGCGACCAACCAACCCTGGGAGATCCGATGACCACGGCAAGCAAGACCTCGATTCCCGGTTACCTCGCGGGCACCTGGGACATCGATCCAGTCCATTCCGATGTTGCCTTCACCGTCCGGCACATGATGGTGAGCAAGGTGCGCGGTCGGTTCGCGACCTTCTCCGGTGAGATCGTGACCGGCGATGACGTGACCGAATCGTCGGTCACCGCGTCGATCGACTCGGCCTCGATCGACACGGGCAACGCCCAGCGCGACGGCGATCTGCGTTCAGCCCGCTTCCTCGATGTCGAGAAATACCGGCTCTGGACCTTCCGCTCCACCGGCGTCCGGGCGAACGGTGACGGCTTCGCGGTCGACGGGGTGCTGACCATCAAGGACGTCACCCGCCCCGTCACGCTGGCGCTCGAAGTGAACGGTTTCGGGCCGGACACCACGGGCGGCACCCGCGCCGGCTTCTCCGCCTCGGCGACCATCGACCGCACCGAGTTCGGCGTCGACATCAAGCTGCCGCTCGCCGGCGGTGGCGTGATCGTCGGTGACAAGGTGCAGGTCACGCTCGAGATCGAGGCGGTGCTGCGCCAGGCGTGATCGGTCAGCCGCTGCCATCGGGATCCGCCTCCACGACCGCGGTCACCACACCCCCGGGACCACCATCACGACATCGAGGTGTACGCCATGACGACCACCGTGCCGGCGCCGACCCCAGCGGCCCCGCGCCCTACCCGGCGGGTACTGGACAAGATCCAGTGGATCTTCGTCGGGCTCGCCGCGACAACGGCGATCCTGCTGCCGCTGACCGGCACGAACGCCATCTTCATCGCGCTGCTGCTCACGATCCCCTTCGCGGCCGTCCACGGCGTCCGCCGCTACGGCTGGCGACGGTTCCTGGCCTTCTTCGCCGTGACCTTCGTGGTGAGCAACGCCTTCGAGAACCTCAGCATCGTCACCGGTTTCCCGTTCGGCGACTACCACTACACCGGCGACCCGAAACTGTTCCACGTGCCGATCTTCATCGGCCCGATCTACTTCGGCCTGGGCTACATCAGCTGGCTGACCGCCTCCACCGTCCTCGACCGCGCCGACGAACGCCTCAACCCGCGCGCACGCCTCGGCAAGGTCAACATCGTCGCCCTGCCTGCCCTGGCCGCCGCCGTGATGACCATGTTCGACGTGGCGAGCGACTCGCAGGCATCCACCGTGATCGAGACGTGGATCTGGCACGACGGTGGCGGCGTGTTCGGCGTCCCGTACACCAACTACCTCGGTTGGTGGCTGGTCACCTACATCTTCTTCCAGATCTTCGCACTCATCCTGGCAGAGGCACAGACCCGCGGCCCTCAGCCAGGCAGTGTCGTCGCGCCGGGGTCACTCACCCAGCCGGTGCTCATCTACGGCGCACTGGGCCTGACCTCGATCCCGTACTTCTTCGCCGCCGAACCGGGCACCGTGGTCGACATGGCCGGCGCACCATGGAGCATCAGCGCGATCAACGAGACCATGATGACGATCAACATCTTCACCGTCGTCACGGTCGCCTTCCTCGCCCTCACCAAGATCGCACGAGGCGACACGGCCACCCCGCGTGGCAGCGGGCTTCCGCGCCGTCCGCCGACATCTCGGTAGGCGGGACAGGACGGCCATAGGGCGTTCCATCGCCGGCGGCCCCGGAGGATCGGCGATCCTCCGGGGTGCGGTGCGCGTCGGTTCTGGTCAGCGGGTTTCGTACCAGGCATCGACCAGGGTCGGGCCTCCCCCGCAGGCCTGCGAGGAGTAGGCACCGACGCCGACCCACGGGCCATAGTGGATCACCTCGAAGGGGTCACCCGGCTTGCGGACGAGACACGTGATGCCTACCCGTGCCTCCCCCGTGCCGGACGTGCACCGCACGCGGGCTCCATCCGCCGGGACCCCCGTTTCCAAGGTGCAGCCCGTCGGCGCGGCTTGGACGGCGGTGGCGCCGCCCACCATTCCGGCCGCGACGACGGTAGTGCCCAGAAGTAGCCGAACGAGAGTTCTCATGCTGCCTCCATCTGACCGGCGGCCCGGCGTCCGCTGGGCCGGCACCGTCGGGGACAGCATCGCGGGCCGGCTTCATCGCAACGGCATCGATTCGTTCATCGAGGCCTCGGCGCACCCGCGAACCGCGGGACAGCGGAGGCCCGTGAGCAGGCGATACGCTGCATCCGCCAGCTCACCCATCGGGTCGGCGACGACTGGAGGCGACATCAACGACATGGCACGCCGGATCGTGTTCTGGAGCGCCGCCGAACTGTCCACCGCGATCCGCACCAGGGCGGTCACCTGCGTCGAAGTGATGACCGCCTATCTCGATCACATCGGCGAGGTCAACGCCCGGGTCAACGCCATCGTCAGCATGCGTCCCCGTGCCGAGCTGCTGGTCGAGGCCGGCGAGAAGGATCGGCTGCTCCGCACGGGCACTTACCAGGGCTGGATGCACGGCTTCCCGCACGCGGTCAAGGACCTCGCCGACGTCGCCGGCCTCCCGACCTCCTTCGGATTGCTCCCGCCGACCGCCGGCCCGGCGACGATGGATGCGCTGTTCGTCGAGCGGATCCGGGCAGCCGGCGCCATCTTCATCGGCAAGACGAACACGCCCGAACTCGGCCTCGGCTCGCATACCTACAACAACGTCTTCGGCACCACGCTCAACGCCTACGACCAAACCAAGTCGGCCGGCGGCAGCAGCGGCGGCGCCGCCGTCGCGGTGGCCCTGCGGATGGTGCCGGTCGCCGACGGCAGCGACTTCATGGGTTCGCTGCGCAATCCACCGGGCTGGAACAATGTCTACGGGCTACGCCCCTCCTTCGGCCGGGTGCCCTCGCCCGACGGCGAACAATTCGTGTCCCAGGCCGGCGTCGTGGGGCCGATCGCCCGCGATGCCACCGATCTCGCCCTGCTGCTCCGCACCATGTCCGGCTACGACGACCGCGCCCCGCTCTCCCTCCACGATGATGATCCAGGCCGGAAGCCGCTGCGCGGCGGAAGGATCGCCTGGTTCGGTGACCTCGGCGGCTATCTGCCGATGGAAGCCGAGGTTCTTCGCGTCACGAGAGCGGCGCTGGACACCTTCACCGCGCTGGGCATGACCGTGACCACGCTCGACGACCTGCCCTCCTTCGGCTCCTTCACCGGCAAGGACGATCTCTGGCCCACCTGGCTGACCCTGCGGCACTGGCTCGGCGGTTCCGCGATCAAGGTCGCCTACCACGACCCGGCGCTGCACCCACTGCTCAAACCCGAGGCGGTCTTCGAATACGACGGCCTGGCAAAGCTCACCGCCACCGACGTGATGGAGGCATCGGAGCTGCGCAGCGACCTGTACCGCGGGTTTCTCGAACTCTTCGAGACCTACGACTACGCCGTGCTGCCCACCGCCCAGGTCATGCCCTTCGACGCGGCCCTGCGCTGGCCGGACAAGATCGGCGACACCACGATGTCCACGTACCACCGCTGGATGGAGGTGACCACGATCGGCACGTTGATCAACGCACCCGTCCTGACCCTGCCCGGTGGCTTCAGCACGACCGGACTCCCCATCGGCTTGCAGGTCATCGGCCGCAACCACGACGACTACGCCCTGATGGACCTGGCTCAGGCTTGGGAGAAGCAGACCGCCGGGCTGCGGCGCACCCTGCCACCGCTGCTCGGCTGACCGGCTGGCGCTAGTGTCGCTCTCGTGACCGATCAGCACACCAGGAAGACGCGATGACGCGGAGAGCGGGATCGCTGGCCGAAGCCTCCGGGGCCGAGTTCACCGACGCGGCGTTCGCCTCCGACGACCTCTGCGAGGCCGAGGTCGGCGACGCCGCCTTCACCCGGTGCACCTTCCAGAACGTACGCTTCAACTGCGCGAACCTGTCCCAGGTGCGGTTCATCGAATGCCGCTTCCGGGGCTGTAACTTCTTCGACGCGACCTTCGACGGCTGCACGGTCGCCGCAAGCGGATTCGAGCGCTGCGACTTCACGGGCCTGCGGGTCATCGGCGGTGACTGGACC
>NZ_QHHV01000216.1:0-54724 GCF_003947245.1 Actinoplanes sp. ATCC 53533
CGGTTGGGCGGTCGCGGACCACATGCGCACCGAGTTGGTCGTCGACGCTATTGAGATGGCGGCCCGTAACATCACCATACCGAAAGGTGCGATCTTCCACTCTGATCGCGGCAGCCAATACATGTCGCACGAGTATCGCCGGACGCTGAAGAAACTCGGTCTGCGGTCCTCGGTCGGCCGTACGGGGGTCTGCTGGGACAACGCCCTAGCAGAATCGTTCAATGCCAGCCTGAAAAATGAGATGGTCAACCGGACCGTCTTCCCGATGAAAGCCCACGCACGAGACGCTATTGTGCGCTATGTCGAACTGTACTACAATCGCCAAAGGATCCACTCGGCGCTCGGCTATAAGACGCCGTACGAAATTCTCAGCGGACGCACGGACAACACATTAGCGGCGTGAAAACACGCTAAAAGCACTGTCCGGAAAACGCGCGGCAGCCCACGTTGAGGGCGGGTTTCCAGCGGGTGATCCAGCGGCGCCGGCCGGTGCCGGTCGGGTCGAGGGCCATGACGGCGAGGTAGACGCATTTCAGTGCGGCTTGCTCGTTGGGGAAGTGCCCGCGAGCTCGTACGGCCCGGCGGATCCGGGCATTCACACTCTCGATCGCATTCGTCGAGCAGACGACCTTGCGGATCTCGGCGTCGAAGGACAGGAACGGCACGAACTCGGCCCAGGCGTTCGTCCACAGCCTGACGATCGCCGGATACTTGTCGCCCCAGGTTTCGGCGAACTCGAGGAAGCGTTGCTCGGCGGCGGCCACGGTGGGCGCGGTGTAGACCGGCTTGAGCGCTTTCGCGATCGCGTCCCAGTGCTGCCGGGACGCGTACTTGAACGAGTTACGCAGCAAATGGACCACGCAGGTCTGCACCACGGTGTCGGACCACACCGTGTTGATGGCGTCGGGCAGCCCGGTGAGGCCGTCGCAGACGGCCATCAGCACGTCCTCGACGCCGCGGTTCTTGAGCTCGGTGCACACGTTCAGCCAGAACTTGGCGCCTTCACCGCCGTCACCGGCCCACAGCCCGAGGATGTCGCGGCTGCCCTCGGCAGTGACCGCCAAGGCCACGTAGATGGGCCGGTTGGCGACTTTCCCGTCCCGGATTTTGACGTTGATCGCGTCCAGGAAGATCACCGGGTAGACCCGGTCCAAGGGCCGGTTCTGCCACTCGGCCATGCCATCCATGACCTTGTCGGTGATCGTGGAGATCGTCTGCTTCGACACCTCGGCCCCGTAGACCTCGGCCAGGTGTGCGCTGATCTCCCCGGTCGTCAACCCCTTCGCCGACAAGGACAGCACCATGTCCTCGACCCCGGACAGCCGCCGCTGCCGCTTACGGACGATCTGCGGCTCGAACGAGCTATCCCGGTCCCGCGGCACGGTGATCTCGACCGGGCCGATGTCGGTCAGCACCGTCTTGGCGCGGGCGCCATTGCGGGAGTTCCCGCAGTCCTTACCGGCCGGGTCGTGTTTGGCATAGCCGAGGTGATCGGTGATCTCGCCGTCCAGAGCGGCCTCGATCACCCGCTTCGTCAGCTGCTGCAGCAGACCGCCTTCACCGGTCAGCTGCAGGCCCGCCGAGCGGGCCTGCTCGACCAGCCGGCCGACCAGCTCGGTGTCCACGCCCTCCGGCGTCGCGGCCGGACTCTTCTTCTTCGCCACCGCGGAAGTATCCACGGGGTCTGTCGTGACAGTCATCAGGTGCGTCTCCTTGATCAGGAGTTACACCGTTATTTTTACAGTCCCGGCAACAACGGTGCCCTTTGCTCTGCTTCCCGATAGGAAACACCGGATGGAGATGCGCGGGTTCCGCTTCGGTTGGGGGTTCTGGGCGTCGGCGGCGGGTGTTTCCGATAGGGAAGCAGAGCAAAGGCAGGTTTGGCGTAGGGGGTTCCGCGGGGCTTGCCCCCCCGGATCTCGGACACGGGGTTCATGCGGCCGCCGCTAGCGTCGCCGGTGCGGCCGTGGTGCGTTCGTAGGCGAGAGGGAATTTGCTGTCCGAGCCGGGAGTGGCAGCGGACGGTGTTGTAGCGGTGCAGCCAGCGAAATGAGGTCAGCCGGGCCTCGCGTTCGTCGGTGCACGCGCGGCGTCCCTGCAGGGTCTCGCGTTTGAGGGTCGCGTTGAACGACTCGGCGAGGGCGTTGTCAGCTGAGCTGCCCGACCTTGCTCATCGATTGGCGGACTACGGCCTGGGCTCCGTGATCGCCCCGTCGAGGCTGCCGCGGATCCGGTGCACGGCGGTGGGGGCGTCAATGACCAGGTCGGTGCGCATGTGGTCGGCGATCGCCCAGCCTGCCAGACGGCGTGAGTGCAGGGCGATAACCGTTGCCAGGCAAAGGAATCCGCGCTCTCCGATGGGCAGGTAGGTGATGTCACCGACGTAACGCTGATTTGACCGCTGGGGCGGTGAAGTCGCGGCCGATCAGGTCCGGTGCCTTGCTCGCGGCGGGATCGGCGATGGTGGTCTGTACTCGCCGTCGCAGTCGTATTCCCTGCACGCCGAAGCGGCGCATCACCCGGGCGACCCGCTTGTGGTTCACTCGCCGGTGCAACTGCGCGTTGTCGTCCTCGACCGAGCCGTCCACCGTCGACGGGCTCACCGGCCCGGCCGGCCTGGCACGGATCAGGGGGCGATTCCCCGCCGCCGGCGGCGAGAGGCGGGTCGCGATGTCCGGAGGTGGTGGTGAGATGTCCGGAGAGCGAGGCGAGCCCCGGTCCCGGGCGCCGGGTGCCGGTGCGTGGCCGTGGGGCACGAACCGCCGCTGTGCCTGTCGGCGGCTCGGGCCTGGGTGGGCGGTTCTGGTTGGGTCAGCGGTTCGGGTGCACGGTGTGTGGGCCTGGCCGTTCGCGCAGTCGGGCTGGGCTCAGCAGGGCCCGTGCCGCCATTCGGCTCGGTGCCTTGCCTATTGCCGCTCGGCTGGTCTCGCGGAGCACCAGCGCCGCCCAGAAAGCGGTCGCCGCCATGGCGTTGTGCCGCCGGCGGTAGAGGCGGACCTTGTTGAGGGTCAGCAGCGTCCAGAGCCCGGGTGAGACCCGCGAGTCGCCCTCCAGGTGGACGGCGCGCGCGGCCGGGGTGAAGCGGGTGAGCAGGCCGGCGTCCCGGGCTCGCAGCGCGAAGTCCGTCTCCTCCGAGTAGAGGAAGAACGACTCGTCCCAGGGCCCGCACCGCTCCCAGCACTCCGCGCTGAACAGCACGGTTGAGCCCTCGGCCCAGTCGGTGACCGCCGCCTCGCCGTACCGTTGCTCGTCGGTGACCACCTCGCCGAGCAGTGGGTATCGGCCGGCGCGGCCGGCGCCGAGGACGGCGTCGCCGAGCATGCGCAGCACCGACGGTTCGCGGCGCATCGTCTGGATGAGCGAGCCCTCGCCGTCGACCAGCAGGGGCACTGCGATGCCGGTGCCCGGGGTGCGCAGGACGCCCAGCAGTGTCCGGACGCAGCCGGGGGTCAGCCGCACGTCGGGGTTGAGCACCAGGACCGCCGTGAACGGCCCGGCCTTGGCCAGGGCGGCGTTGATTCCCGCGGCGTACCCGGCGTTGCGGCCGACCTCCACCACGGTGGCCTCCGGCGCCAGCCGGCGCACGACGGCGACCGAGTCGTCCGCGGACGCGTTGTCGGCGACCGTGAGGTGCCAGTCGACGCCCTCGAGGCCGGGGCCGAGGGCGGCGATGAAGTCCGGCACCAACTGTGCGCTGTTGTACGTGACGGCGACAACGGCCACCGTCTCGGTCTTGCTGTCCAATCTGGCCTCCCAGTCTCGCGGACGCACCCATCCTGCCGTCATCCCGTTCGCGCCGTGCTGCCGGCCGGGCGGAGCGCGCCCGGGGCGGAGTGTCAGGGCGGAGCTTCAGGGGCGGCCGAGTGCCTTGTATTCCCAGCCCGCGGCGCGCCACACGGCCGGGTCGAGGACGTGCCGGCCGTCGAAGATCCGCTGCGCGCGGACCACCTCGGCCATGGCCTCCGGGGCTATTTTCCGGAACTCGGTCCATTCGGTCAGCAGCACGACCACGTCGGCGTCGCGGGCCACGTCCAGCGCGCCGGTGCCGTAGTTCAGCTCGGGGTGCGCCTTGCGGGCGTTCGCCATCGCGGCCGGGTCGAAGACGTAGACGTCCGCGCCCATGCCCGCCAGCGTGCTCGCCACGTCCAGCGCCGGGGCGTCGCGGATGTCGTCGGAGTTCGGCTTGAAGGCCGCGCCCAGGGCCGCGATCTTCTTGCCGGCCACGTCGCCGCCGCACAGCTCGACGACCAGGTCGACCGTGCGGGCCCGGCGGCGGCCGTTGATGCCGTCGATCTCCCGCAGGAAGCCCACCGCCTGGCCGACACCGAGCTCCTCGGCCCGGTGCGCGAACGCCCGGATGTCCTTGGGCAGGCAGCCGCCGCCGAAGCCCAGGCCGGGGCGCAGGAACTTGCCGCCGATGCGCTCGTCGTAGGCGAGGGCCTCGGCCAGGTCGTGCACGTCGGCGCCGGTGGCCTCGCAGACCTCCGCCATCGCGTTGATGTAGGAGATCTTGGTGGCCAGGAACGAGTTGGCGGCGACCTTGACCAGCTCGGCGGTCTGCAGGTCGGTGACCTTGACCGGCACGCCCTGAGCCAGCACGGGGGCGAACACCGCCCGCAGTCGCTCCTCGGACCAGGCCGAGGTGACGCCGAAGACCAGCCGGTCGGGCTTCATGGTGTCGTCGACGGCGTAGCCCTCGCGCAGGAACTCCGGGTTCCAGGCCAGCTCGATCCGGTCGCCGGCCGGCGCGGCGGTGCGCAGCAACTCGGCCAGCCGGGCGGCGGTGCCGACCGGCACCGTCGACTTGCCGACCACCAGGGCGCGGCGATGCAGATGGGCGGCGAGCGCGGTGACCGCCGCGTCGACGTAGGTCATGTCCGCGGCCTCGGAGCCGGCCATCTGCGGCGTGCCGACGCAGATGAAGTGCACGTCGCCGAACTCGCCGGCCTCGGCGAAGGAGGTCGTGAAGCTCAGCCGGCCGGTCTCCAGGGCCTTGGCGAGCAGCTCGGGCAGGCCGGGCTCGAAGAACGGCACCTCGCCGGAGTTGAGCCGCGCGACCTTGTCGGGGTCGACGTCGACCCCGATGACTTCGTAGCCCATCACGGCCATGCAGATGGCGTGGGTGGCGCCGAGATAGCCGGTGCCGATGACGGTGAGACGGGGGAGTGCGTTCATACCGGGCTCTCTCCTTTCAGTACGCGCCGGAGCTGCGGGCGACCGCGCTGGCCGTCCGGGCCAGGATGGCCAGATCCATCGCCAGGGACCAGTTCTCCACGTACGTCAGGTCGAGCCGGATGGACTCCTCCCACGACAGGTCGGAACGGCCGGACACCTGCCAGAGACCGGTGAGGCCCGGCTTGACCACGAGCCGCCGGAGCATGTCGGCCGGGTAGCCGGCCACCTCCAGGGCCAGCGGCGGTCGCGGGCCGACCAGCGACATGTCGCCCTTGAGCACGTTCACCAGCTGCGGCAGTTCGTCCAGCGAATACCGGCGCAGCCAGCGGCCGACCGGGGTGACCCGCGGGTCGTTGCGCATCTTGAAGAGCTCGCCGTCGGTGTCGTTGAGGTCGCGCAGATTGTGCAGCCGCGCCTCGGCGTTCACCACCATCGTGCGGAACTTGTACAGGACGAACGGCCGGCCGTCCTTGCCGACCCGCTCCTGCCGGAAGACCGCCGGTCCGCGGCCGCCCGGTCCGAACATCACCAGGCCGGCCAGTACGGCCAGCACCGGCGCGCTCAGCGTCAGCAGGACCAGGGCGCCCACCCGGTCGAAGGCGGCCTTGACGAGCCGGGCGCTGCCCTTGAGCCGCGGGTGCTCGACGTGCAGCATCGGCAGGCCGTCCACCGGCCGGATCGTGGTCCGGTCGCCCGCCACGTCGACCAGCGTGCTGGCCACGATCAGGTCGATCTCGTCGCGTTCGAGTTGCCAGGCGAGGCGGCGCAGCGCGGGGCCGTCGATCTCGGGGCAGGACAGCACGACGACGGTGTCCGCGCCGGACAGGGAGACCGCCGCGGCGACGTCGTCGAAGTTGCCGTAGATCGGTGGCAGCCCGGGGGTGACCTCGACCGTCTGGCCGGGCGGCAGGCAGGCGCCGATGATGCCGAGGCCGTGGTGGCTCTCGTGGCGCAGCCGCCGGGTCATGTCGGCGACGGTCCGCGCGTGCCCGACCAGGATGACCCGGTGCAGCCGTTCGCCGCGGGCCCAGGAACGGTGCAGCAATTGGCGGAAAACGTACCGGGCGCCGACGTCGACGAGGGTGGCCAGCGGAACCGCGATAATCACATATCCGCGTGCCAGACGCAGGTCGAACGCAAAGGAGACAATTGCCAGCGCCGCGGTCAGGCCGAGCCCGGAACGGACGACCCGAGCGTATTCGTCGGTGCCGACGAACAGGTGACGTGACTCATACGCTCGGTTGATGGCCAGGGCGCCGATCCAGGCCAGCGGGAATAGCAGCGTCAGCAGACGATAGTCAAGCGGGAACGGCTGGCTGCCGGACGAGCCGAAACGCAGGACCAGCGCCGCCCACGCGGCCACGAAGCCGACCACCCAGTCGATCGCGCCCAGGCCCAGGGCGTACCGGCCACGCCAGCCGGGCTGGGCCGAGACGGCCCGGAGCTCCGGATCCCGAACCGCGTTGAACTGCGATTCCTCCCGGTGGATGGTACCGGTCGATCTTGGGTCGATCGTTTGCACGCCTAGCCTCCGAGCATCGACTGCGGCCAGCCACGGTCCTTTGTCGTAACGCTCCGGACCCCGGGTGAAGCACGAGTCTCAAGGTGAGATTTCGGTTCCGCGGCGGTGACCCCGCGGGACCCACAGGAAGCCTGCTGAATCGTGCCCCGTTCGCGCTACACCTTTCCGTTCGAGACGAATGGCGGATCGGATGAGTGCCAATTACAAATGGCTGCAAGACGTTCAGATCGGACGTACCAGATCCTCGGTATATATCGGACTTCAGGGCCCACAAAATTGCGTGCGGACGGGTTCCCATACTGCACCGAGCAGGGCCCGTCAATGGCTTGGCGGAGAATTTCGAATGTATTAAGTCCGACTGACTGTTTCGATATGTTTGGAACAAGCATCGAATGTGGGCAGCAGGCCGGTGGCCAGCGCCTCGGCCAGTGACGGCGCCGCGGCGTCCTTCGTGGACAGCAGGGGGGTGCCGGCGGGCCAGCGGATGCCGAGCTCCGGATCGAGCGGGTCGATGCCGTGCTCGTGCCCGGGGCGGTAGGTGCTCGAACACAGGTATGCCACCGTGGCGCCCTCGGTCAGCGCGCAGAACGCGTGACCCAGCCCCTCGGCGAGATAGACCGCCCGCCGTTCCTCGTCGTCGAGCGGAACGGCCTCCCAGGTGCCGAACGTCGGCGAGCCGACCCGGATGTCCACCACGACGTCGAGCACGGACCCGGACACACACGTCACGTACTTGGCCTGTCCCGGCGGCACGTCGGCGAAGTGGATGCCCCGGACGACATCCCGGGCCGAGGTGGAGAGGTTTGCCTGCGCCAGATTGAGCGGATGGCCCACGGCCGCGGCCAGGGCGTCGAAACGGTACCACTCCAGGAAAGTGCCCCGGGAGTCGCCGTGCTGGAGCGGGGTGACCTCGAAGGCGCCCTCGATGGTCAGCGGACGGATCTTCACAGCACACCGCCGTACTGGCCGGTGTCGAGCAGCCGGACCAGGTATTCGCCGTACCCGCTCTTCATCAGCGGCCCGGCCAGCTCGCGCAGCTCGCCGTCGGAGATGAAGCCCCGCCGCCAGGCCGCCTCCTCGACGCAGCCGATTTTGAAGCCCTGCCGTTCCTCGATGACCCGCACGTACTCGGAAGCCTGGACCATCGACTGGAAGGTGCCGGTGTCCAGCCACGCCGTGCCCCGGTCCAGGACGGTCACGCTCAGCCGGCCCTGGCGCAGATACTCCTCGTTCACCGCGGTGATCTCCAGCTCGCCGCGCTCGCTGGGCTCCAGCTTGTCGGCGATCTGGACCACGTCGGCGTCGTAGAAGTAGAGGCCGGGCACCACGTAGGTGGATTTGGGCCGGTCCGGCTTCTCCTCGATCGACATCACCGTGCCGCTGTCGTCGAACTCGACGACGCCGTAGCGCTCCGGGTCGGCGACCGGATAGGCGAAGACGCGCCCGCCGGCCGGCTGGCCGAACTGGGACAGCTGCTGGCCCAGCCCCACGCCGTGGAAGATGTTGTCGCCCAGGATCAGCGCGACCGGCTGGTCGCCGATGAAGTCGGCGCCGATGCGGAACGCCTGGGCGATGCCGTCCGGTTTCGGCTGTTCCGCGTACGACAGGGTGAGCCCGAAGCGGCCCCCGTCGCCCAGCAGTCGCTGGAAGTGCGGCTGGTCCTCGGGCGTCGTGATCACCAGGATCTCCCGGATCCCGGCGGACACCAGGGTGGTCAGGGGGTAATAGACCATAGGCTTGTCGTAGATGGGCATGAGCTGTTTCGACATGGCCATCGTGATCGGCCAGAGCCGTGAGCCGGTGCCACCGGCAAGCAGGATTCCGCGCACCGGAAGAGACTATTCAGTGCCTGCCGGGCGCGTACACTCGCCAGCTGTGCAGATATTAGTGACCGGTGGTGCCGGTTTCATCGGATCGGCCTACGTCCGGGCCCTCCTGCAGGACGAGTACGCAGGCGCGGCCGGCGCTTCGGTGACGGTTCTCGACCTACTGTCCTATTCGGGCAATCGTGCCAACCTGCCGCTGACGGATTCCCGACTTCGCTTCGTCCATGGCGACATTTCGGATTCGGCGCTGTTGCGGGAGCTGCTTCCCGGTCACGACGCGGTGGTCCATTTCGCGGCGGAATCCCATGTGGACCGCTCGATCGCCAGCGCCGTGCCCTTCGTCGCCACCAATGTGCTCGGCACCCAGGTGCTGCTCGACGCCGCGCGGGCCGCCGATATAGGCCGGTTCGTCCACGTCTCCACCGACGAGGTGTACGGCTCGATCGACGAGGGCTCGTGGACCGAGACCTGGCCGCTGGCGCCGAACTCGCCGTACGCGGCCTCCAAGGCCTCGTCCGACCTGCTGGCCCTGGCCGCCCACCGCACGCACGGCATGGACGTCGTCGTCACGCGCTGTTCCAACAACTACGGCCCGCACCAGTTCCCCGAGAAGGTCATCCCGCTGTTCGTGACCAACCTGCTGGACGGCAAGCCGGTGCCGCTCTACGGCGACGGTGGCAACATCCGTGACTGGCTGCACGTGGCCGATCACTGCCGTGGCATCCAGATGGTGCTGGAGAAGGGCCGGGCCGGCGAGATCTACAACATCGGCGGCGGCACCGAGCTGAGCAACCGCGAGCTGACCGGCCGGCTGCTCGACGCCTGCGGCGCCGGCTGGGACATGGTGCGGCCGGTGACCGACCGCAAGGGCCACGACCGCCGGTATTCGCTGGACATCACCAAGATCGGCGCGGAGCTCGGGTACGCGCCGCAGGTCAGCCTGGCGGACGGACTGGCGTCCACCGTCGCGTGGTATCGCGACAACCGCGACTGGTGGGAGCCGCTCAAGGCGCGGGACGCCGGCTGATGCGCTGGCTGGTCACCGGCGCCGGCGGCATGCTCGGCCGGGATCTCCGCGCGGTCCTGGCCGAGGCGGGCGAGCCGGAGGTGGTCGCGGCGACCCGCGCCGACCTGGACATCGCCGACCCGGCCGCGGTGCGCGACGCGGTCTCCGGCGCCGACATCGTGCTCAACGCGGCGGCGTGGACGGACGTGGACGGCGCCGAGGCCGCCGAACAGGACGCGACGGCGGTCAACGGACACGCCGTGGGGATCCTCGCGGCCGAGGCCGGCAAGCGGCTGATCCACCTCTCCACCGACTACGTCTTCGACGGCGCCGCGACCACCCCGTATCCCGAGGAGACGGCGCCGGCGCCGGTCAACGCGTACGGGCGCGGCAAGGCGATCGGCGAGCAGGCCGTGCTGGCGGCCGGCGGGTACGTCGTGCGCACCGCCTGGCTCTACGGGGCGCACGGGCCCAACTTCGTCCGTACCATGCTGCGGCTGGCCGCCGAGCGCGACACCGTCGAGGTCGTCGACGACCAGCAGGGCCCGCCCACCTGGTCCTACGCGCTCGCCCGGCAGGTGGTCGCGCTGGCCGGCGCGGCCGCGGCCGGCCGCGCCGCACCCGGCGCCTACCACGGCACGGCCGCCGGATCGACCACCTGGTACGGCCTGGCCCGCGCGGTCTTCGCCGAGGCGGGCCTCGACCCGGAGCGGGTGCGCCCCACCACGAGCGACCGCTTCCCGCGCCCCGCCTCGCGCCCGGCATACAGCGTGCTCGGCCACGACCGCTGGCTCGGCACGGGGGTCGCCCCGCTGCCGCACTGGCGGGTGCTGCTCACCGAGGCGATGCCGGCCCTGCGCTGACCGTGGCTCAGCGGCTCTCGGGTGGCCGTTGCGGGCCCAGCGCCTCCACGGCGGCCAGATACCGGCGATAGCGGTCGGCCCTCGCGGGCGCGTGCGAGGGCCTGGGCTCCTGGCCGCAGATGACCCGGACCCAGCGCTCGGTGACCTGCTCGAGGTCGGTGAACTGGCCCGTGCCCACGCCGGCCAGCATCGCCGCGCCCCGGGCGCCGGCCTCGTCGGAGGAGGTCACCTCGACCGGCAGGGCCAGGACGTCGGCGAGCAGTTGGGTCCACCCCGCGCTGCGGGCACCGCCACCGCAGACGCGCACCGGGCCCCGGAGGTCGAAGACCTCACGCAGCGCCTCGACGTGGGTGCGATGGTTGAAGGCGACGCCCTCCAGCACGGCCGCGAGGAGGTCACCGCGATCGTGCCGTCCGCGCAGGCCGAGCCAGGCACCCTCGACATCCGGGCCGTGCGGCGATCCGTACAGGAAAGGCAGAAACAGTGGGGCGTCCGGAGCGTCCTCCCGGGTGGTGGCCTCGGCGACGGCCTCGGCGAAGCCGGGCTGCCCGGCGGCCGTCCACGGGCCCAGCCGGCGCACGGCCCACTCCAGGCAGACCGCGCCGGCCGGTGACGTCGACATGTGCAGCCACTGACCCGGCTGGACGAAGGACCGGGCCTGCCAGCGGGCGTCCGTGACCGGCCGATCGGCCAGCACCTGATTGATCGAGTAGGTGCCGAGCACCAGGCTGGCGGCGCCGACGGTCGCGGCCCCGATGCCGATGGCGGCCGCGTCCACGTCGTGCGCGCCGGTGATCACCGGGGTGCCCTCGGCCAGGCCGGTGAGCTCGGCGGCCTGCGCGTTCACCGTGCCCGCGAGCTGCGCACTGCCGAGGACGGGTGGCAGCTTCGCCGCGGCATCCGTCAGGCCGAACAGGTCGAGCGCCGGCGCACTCCACTGCCGCGTGCGCAGGCCCGTGAAGGCCGCGCTCGCATCGGTGACGTCGGTGGCCACCTCGCCGGTGAGGCCCAGGCGGATCCAGTCCTTGCAGAACAGCGCCCACCGGGTGCGCTCGTACGACCGGGGCTCGTGCTCGCGCAACCACGACAACAGCGACGCCGGCGACACCAGCGAGGGCTTCTGCCCGGTCAGCGCCAGCGCCGCCGCGCCGGTGGCGCCGTGGCTGAGCCGGCGGGACTCCTGGTGGGCGCGGGAATCCAGGGCGAGGATCGCCGGCCGCACCGGACGGCCGTGCCTGTCCACGGCGTAGAGGCCGTCATTGTGCCCGCAGATGCCCACCCCGACGACCTCGTACCCGGGCCCGGCCCGCGCGATGACGTCGGAGATGGCCGAGTGCGCGTGCTTCCGGACAGTGTCCATGTCTCGTTCGGCCCATCGGGGCCGCGGGCTGTCCACCTCGGTGGCGTGCCGGGCGACCGCGACCTCGCTCCCGTCCAGGGCGTACAGCGCGGCCTTGGTGATGGACTGCCCCGCGTCGACACCGAGCAACAGGCGCTGCCTCGCCTTCAAGTGCGCGAGCCGATGACGCGATCCACCCCGCCACTATAAGGTTCCCCACCGCCGATTTCCTGGCTGGGCAATATCGGGCACGGCACCGGCGGTTACGGAACCGCCTCGAGCCCGCCCCCGGCCGTCCTGCCCGGCCGGTCCGGGGGGAATCGGTCACCGGTGGCCGATGATCGGGCGGGCCGGCACCGGGCCCGCCGCCGACCGCCCCGATGACCATGGACGGGCAGCTCAGCGGTGGTGCAGGCTCGGCACATGAGCGTGGAATCGGTAGGCAATCTCGCGGCCGTCCTGCACTCCCCGGGCGACCTGCGCATCTCCGAACGGCCCATGCCGGCGCCGGGGCCCGGCGAGGTGCTGGTCAAGGTGAGCTCGGTGGGTATCTGCGGATCGGACGTCCACTACTACGAGCACGGCCGGATCGGCGACTACGTGGTCGAGAGCCCCATGGTCCTGGGCCACGAAGCCGGCGGCGTGGTGGTCGAGCTGGGTCCCGGCGTGACCACCATCGAGGCCGGCCGCCGGGTCGCCATCGAACCCGGCGTGCCGTGCGGGCACTGCGAGCAGTGCCGGCGCGGCACCTACAACCTGTGCCCCGGCGTGCGGTTCTTCGCCACCCCACCCATCGACGGCGCCCTGGCCCGCTACGTCACGGTCAACGCGGCGTTCGCCCATCCGGTGCCGGACGCGCTGAGCGACGACGCGGCGGCACTCATCGAGCCGCTGTCGGTCGGCATCTGGGCGAACCGCCGGGCGGCCACCGGGATCGGCTCGCGGGTGCTGGTCACCGGCGCCGGCCCGATCGGCGTGCTGGCCGCGCTCGCCGCCCGGGCGGCCGGTGCCGGCTGGGTCGGCCTGGCCGACGTGCATCCCGCGCGGCTGAAGGCGGCCGGCGAGTTCGACGTGGACAGCGTCATCGACGCCCGCGACACGGTGGACTATGCCGCGTTCCGGCCCGAGGTGCTGCTCGAATGCACCGGGTCGCCGGCGGTCGCCAGCGCCGGCATCAGGTCGCTGCGACCGCTCGGCCGGGCGGTGCTGGTCGGGATGAGCCCGTCCGCCGAGCAGTCACTGCCCGTGCAGGCGATACAGAACAGGGAACTGTCGGTCACCGGCACCTTCCGGTACGCCCACACCTACCCGGACGCGATCTCGCTGGTGGCGGCCGGCCGGATAGACCTGGACGCGCTCGTCGGCGCCCGGCTGCCGCTGGCCGAGACCGAGCGGGCGCTGACCATGGGCCGAACCGATCCGGCGGTCCTCAAGACGGTCGTGGCCGTCCAGGAGTAGGGCCGCGCCGGCCGGCGAGACGCCGGCGGATCAGGCGGGACGCGAGGTAGAGCAACGCCAGGCCGAGTGCGGCGGCGAGCGCCCACGGCCAGGCCCAGACCCCGGTGGTACGGGCCACCGCCGGCAGTTTCTGGGTGAAGGTGGCCGGCTCTACCTCGACCTGAGCCGTCAGCCGCAGCGTGGGCTGCACGCCGACGATCCGCTCGGTGACGGTCAGCGCGCCGCCGGGCAGCAGTTCCGGGATCGTCATGCCGCCGGTCCGGGCCAGCTCCCAGCCGAACGGGCCGGTGAGCCGGATCGAGCCGGTGCCGCTGAGCCGCAGGTTGCCGGTGTTGCGCACCTGGTAGGTCACCGTCATCGCGCCGCCGTCGGCCGGGTTCGCGGACTGGCGGTACTCCAGCCGTACCGTGTCGATGCTGAGCCTCGGCGCGGTCGCGCCGGCGACGGTGAGGTAGACGCGGGCCGCGATGCGCCGGTCGACGAGCACCTTCTGGCCCTTGGCGTCGGTCTGTTCCTCGGTGACCGCGGCGATGATGCCGCCCGCGTGGTCGCCGGGCGTCGCGTTGGTGGGCACGGTCAGCGAGAACGGCACGTCGAGGCGGGTGTTCGCCGGGATCGTGTACGCGCG
This sequence comes from Actinoplanes sp. ATCC 53533, assembly GCF_003947245.1. Lineage (NCBI taxonomy): Bacteria > Bacillati > Actinomycetota > Actinomycetes > Micromonosporales > Micromonosporaceae > Actinoplanes > Actinoplanes sp. ATCC 53533. The sequence continues at coordinate 13,818 of NZ_QHHV01000216.1, forward strand.
CCGCGCCAGCGCGATCCACGAGCCGACGTCGGTGGGGGACCGGGCCGCGGGCAGCAGCGCGAAGGCACCGTCGGCGGTGGTGAACGCGTCGGTGCCGTACACGGAGAAGGTCTGGGGTTCGCCGGTCAGGTTGGTGATGCCGACGTGGTCGGTGAGCCGCTCGCCGGGCGCGGCCCGGCGGATGAAGTAGTCCCGGCCGTCCGGGCCCTTCGCGGTCGAGGGCTGCACGGACCAGGCGGGGGGCGCCGTCCGCCGGCGCCTTACTCATGGCCTGGCGCGGCGGGTCGGCCTTGCCGAGTTGCACGGACCGTTGGGGGGCGCCGTCTGCCGGCGCCTTATTCATGGCCTGGCGCGGCGGGTCGGCCTTGCCGAGTTGCACGGACCGTCGGGGGGCGCCGTCCGCCGGCGCCGCCTGGGCTGGCGCGGCGGGCATCACGAGCGCGGCGGCGAGCAGGAGGGCGGCGGTGGCGCGGACCGGCATGGTGCTCCTTACGATGGCCTGGGCCGGCCGGGGGTCATATCGGGGCCCCCGGCCGGTTCTCCCGCCGTAGGCTCAGGCGAGGGTCAGGGTGAGTACGGCGCTGTACTCACCGGCGGCGCTGGACTCGGGCACGCCGAGGCTCAGCCCCGCGCCGCACGTCGAGCTGCCGAGGCTGCTTCCCGGGTCGGCGGTGCACAGGGTGCGGCTGCTGCCCAGGCCACTGCCCGCGCCCGGAGCGGCGGGACCGCCGGGCGTCACCGCGTTGGCCACGCCGTCGGCGGCCACCAGGTTGCTGGTGGCGACGGCGGCGGTGGGCGCCCAGCCCAGGTTGTCGGCGGGGACGACGGCTCCACCGGCATTGGTGAAGTCGGTGACCTGACCGACGAGATCCCACCCGCTGTTGGTGCCGCGCAGGTCGCTGACCGTGACCGGGTTGAGGGTGCCGGTCGCGGTCTGGCCCGGGGTGACGGCGGACAGCGCCGTCGTGGAGCCGGCGGAGGTGAGCGTGAGCGCACCACCGGTCACGGCCGCGGTGATCCGCTGGGTCGCGGAACCGCTGCCGGGCTCCTCGGGCTCCGCGGGCTCCTCCGGATCGGCGGGCTCCTCCGGCTCCTCGGGGGTGGCCGAGGTGGAGGCCGAAGCGGTGACCGGGTCGAGCGCGCTGCCCGCGGCGTAGAAGCCCGCGAACGCGCTCGCACCCTCGGCGGTGAGGGTCGCGGCGAGCCCGTTGAAGCTGATGTCGCCGCCGGTGACCGTCGGGGCGGTGGTCACCAGGGTGGCGATCTCCGCCTGGTCCAGGTGCTGCTCGGTGGTGCCGCCGTTGGCCACGAGGTCGACGTCGGCGAGCAGCGAACCGGTCCCGTCGCCGTCGACGACGACGCTCGGGTTGGCCAGGGTGATCTGGAAGAAGTGTGCCGGATACGAGAACACGACGGTGCCACCGTAGTGGACCGTCGCGGTCCCGGCCGCGGCGTCGTAGCTGCCGCCGGCGGCCGGGAAGTCGAACGTCCCGTCGGCGTTGCGGGTCGCGCCGTCGCTGGTGGCGATGGGCGGGTTGCCGTTGCCGGTGGAGACGTACGAGCGGAACGACGCCTTGAAGCCCCAGTCGAGGCTCCCGCCGGCGACGTCGGCCGGCGCGGCGAGGGCGGGTGCGGTGCCGGTCAGCGCCGCGGCGGCGCCGAGGGTGACGGCACTCGCCCACAGTGCGACCCGACGCGGGCCGGGCAGGGGTACGGCCATGCTCAGTGTCCTTTCTGGATGGCCAGTTGCCCGCGGTTGCGAGCTCGGTTAGGTTAGCCTCACCTAACTCGCTAGGCAATCCAAGATCATGTGAACGATCGCACCCTGCCTCCGGCTTGCTTGTTAGGTTAGCCTCACCTAATTAATCGGGAAAGGGGATCACCGTGAGAACCGCGGCCGTTGTGGCGCTGCTGGCCACCGCCGGACTACAGGTCGTCGCAGTGGCGCCCGCCCAGGCGGCCGGCAAGCTCTCCGTCTCCAAGACCCGCGGCCTGAGCCGGGCCGGCGAGACGGTCACCGTCTCAGGCCGGGGGTACGACGTCAGCAAGGGCATCTATGTGGCGTTCTGTGTCGACAACGGCGCCGGAGTGATGCCGTCGCCGTGCGGTGGCGGCGCCGACATGTCCGGCGCCTCGGGCACATCCAGCTGGATCTCCTCGAACCCGCCGTCCTACGGCGAGGGGCTCGCCAAGGCGTACGGCAAGGGCGGGACCTTCCGGGTGTCGATCAGGGTGAGCCAGCGGATCGGCGACGTCGACTGCGCGCTCCGCGGCTGCGCCATCGTCACCCGCGCCGACCACACCCGCACCAGCGACCGCTCCCAGGACGTCCGCGTCGCGGTCCGGTTCGCGCCGCCGGCGACCGGAACTGCGGCCACCGCGGTCGCGGTGCCCGGAGGCGCCACACCGACCGGGCCGGCCACCGGGAAGAGCAAACCCGCCGGGCCGCCCACCGGCCGGCTCGCCACCGCCGCACCGCCGTCGGCCACCGCGGCGGCCGCGATGCGCAGCCAGGCGATCCCGCTGGCCCGGACCACCGCGGCGACCCCGCTCGGCCACTGGTGGGCCATCGCGGGCGCCTTCCTGACCGGCCTGCTCGGCGCCACCGTCATCGGCCGCCTGCGCCGCCGCAGCGCCGCCCGGAGAGCCGCATGACGCGGCCGCATGGCATCGAGAGCCGCATGGCGTGGCCGGATGGCGTGGAGGGTCGCATGGCGCGGGCGGATGGCGTGGAGGGTCGCATGGCGCGGGCGGATGGCGTGGAGGGTCGCATGGCGCGGGCGGATGGCGTGGAGGGTCGCATGACGCGGGCGGATCGCGTGGAGGGCCGCATGGCGTGGCCGGATCGCGTGGGAGGTCGTAGGAAGCCTGCTGGGTGGAAGGTTCTGGTTGGCCTGGCCGGCTTGCTGCTCTTGGCCGGCGGGTGCACCGCGGTGAGTGAGATCGGCCCGGAAACGGCCGCCGGGCCGGGCTGCGGCGCCGCGACCGCCACGCTTAAGACCGAGGACGTCACCCCGCTGGACCCGCGCCCCACGCCGAAGCTGCCGGCCACCGTCGACTCCGCGGACGGCCGCGAGGTCACCGTCACCAGTGCCGACCGGATCCTCGCCGTCAACCTCTACGGCTCGCTCGCCGAGCTTGTCTTCAGCCTCGGCCTCGGCGACCGGGTGATCGGCCGCGACACCTCGACCACCTTCCCGGCCGCCGCCGGGCTGCCCCTGGTCACCCCGCAGGGCCATGACCTGTCCGCCGAGGCGATGCTCGACCTCAACCCGACCGTGCTGATCGCCGACGCGAGCATCGGCCCGCCCAAGGTCCTCGACCAGGTGCGCGCGGCCGGCATCCCGGTCGTCATCGTCGACGACGAGCAGACCCTGCAGGCCGTGCCCCGGCACGTCCGGGCCGTGGCCGCCGCGCTCGGCGTGCCCGAGGCGGGGGAGCGGCTCGTCACCCGCGTCCAGTCCGAGATCGACACCGCCCGCGCGTCGGCCCCGAAGTCCGGCACGGCACCGCGGATCGCCTTCCTCTACGTTCGCGGCACCGCCGGGGTCTTCCTGATCGGCGGCAGGGGCGCCGGCTCCGACGCGATGATCGAGGCGATCGGCGCGGTCGACGCGGGCAGCGCCATCGGCCTGAAGAAGTTCCGCCCGCTCACCAGCGAGGGACTGATCAACGCCGCGCCGGAGGTGATCCTGGTGATGACCGAGGGCCTCACCTCCGTCGGCGGTGTGGACGGGCTGCTCAAGCTCCCCGGGGTCGCGCAGACACCGGCGGGGGCCAACCGGCGGATCGTCGACATGGACGACGGCATTCTGCTCAACTTCGGCGGCCGCACCGGCCAGGCGGTCGCCGCGCTCGCTGAGGCGGTGTACGGCCCGTGCCGATGACCCGCGCCGACCGGCCGGAGCCCGGCGCCGATCTCGCCAACGGGGCGGGGCCTGGTGTCGAGGCCGTCGACGGGCCTGAGTCCGGCGCTGATCTCGCTGACGGGGCGGGGCCTGGTGTCGAGGCCGTCGGCGGGCCGGAGCCCAGCGCTGATCTCGCCGACGGGGCGGTGCCTGGTGTCGAGGCCGTCGGCGGGCCTGAGCCCGGCGCTGCTCTCGTCTGCGGGCCGGAGTCCGGCGCCGATCTCGCCGGGCGGGCGGAGCGCGCGGCGGAGCCGGAGCCCGGCGCCGGGCCGGAGCGCCGCGCCGGCCCGGGGCCACGTTGGCTGATCGCCGGCCTCGCGGCGGGGCTCGCCGTGCTCTGCCTGGTTGCCGCCGGGTCCGGGCAGGTGCCGGTCTCACCGGCTGAGGTCATCGGGTCCCTGCTGCACCGGCTCGGTCTCGACCTCGGGCCGATGCCGGCCGCCGCGCAGGGTGACAACGCGCTCTGGCTGGTCCGATTCCCGAGGGTGATGCTCGCCGTGGTCGTCGGTGCGGCCCTGGGCTGCGCGGGTGCGCTGATGCAAGGCGTCTTCGGCAACCCGCTGGCCGAGCCCGGCGTGGTCGGCGTCGCCGCGGGCGCCGCGGTCGGTGCGGCCGCGGCGATCGTCGGTGGCGTCACCATCTTCGGCACCTGGACGATCGCCGCCGCGGCGTTCGTCGGCGGCCTGCTCACGACCTTCGCCGTGTATGCGATGGCCCGCTCCGGTGGCCGCACCGAGGTCGTCACGCTGGTCCTGACCGGCGTCGCCGTGAACGCCACCGCCGGCGCGCTGCTCGGCCTGCTGATGTTCCTCACCGACGACGACGGCGTCCGGGCGATCGCGTTCTGGCAACTCGGCAGCCTCGCCCAGGCCACCTGGGGCGCCGTCGCGGTCGCCGCCCCGGCCGCGGCGGCCGGCCTCGGCGTCGCGGCGGTCTGCGCGCGCCGGCTCGACCTGCTGGCCCTGGGCGAGGCGCCGGCCCGGCACCTCGGGGTGGACACCGAGCGGCTGCGCGTCACCGCCATCGTCGCGACCGCCCTGCTCACCGCGTCGGCGGTCGCGTTCACCGGCATCATCAGTTTCGTCGGGCTGGTCGTGCCGCACCTGATCCGGATGGTCGCCGGGCCCGGCCATCGGATCCTGGTGCCCGCCAGCGCGCTGGGTGGCGCCGTCGTCGTGGTCACCGGCGACCTCATCGCCCGTACCGCGATCGACTATCAGGAACTGCCGCTCGGTGTGCTCACCGCGGTGGTCGGCGGGCCGGCCTTCTTCTGGCTGCTGCGCCGCACCCGGGCGCGGGCCGGAGGCTGGGGGTGAGCCTGGCGGCGCACGGCGTCAGCGTCGACCTCGGTGGCCGTACCGTGGTCGACGATGTTGATTTTCGGGTCGACGGCGGCGAAGTCGTGGTCCTGGCCGGGCCGAACGGCGCCGGGAAGTCGACCTTGCTCGCCGCGCTCGCGGGCGACGTGCGGCCCCGGGCCGGGGAGGTCCTGCTCGACGGCCGGGTCCTGGGCGGCTACCGGCCGGCCGATCTCGCCCGGCGCCGGGCGGTGCTGCCGCAGCGGAGCACGCTGTCGTTCCCGTTCACCGTCCGGGACGTGGTGCGGATGGGCCGGGCGCCGTGGCGCGGGCGGCCGGAGAGCGCGGCGGACGACGAGATCGTGGCCGAGGCGATGCGCCGCACCGGGACGGCGGCGTTCGGCGCCCGGCCGTTCCCGGCGCTGTCCGGCGGCGAGCAGGCCCGGACCGCCCTCGCCCGGATCCTCGCCCAGCGCAGCCCGGTGCTGTTGCTCGACGAGCCCACCGCCGCGCTGGACCTGCGCCACCAGGAACTCGTCCTGACGACGATGCGCGAACGGGCCGCGGCGGGTGACGCGGTCGTCGTGGTGCTGCACGATCTCGGGCTGGCCGCCGCCCACGCCGACCGGGTCTACCTGCTCGCCCGCGGCCGGGTGCGCGGCCACGGCCCACCCGCGGAGGTGTTCACCGAGGCCCTGCTCAGCGACGTCTACCAGCACGAGGTGGAGGTCATCGGCCACCCGAGGACGGGCGTTCCGCTGGTGCTACCCCGGCGTGCCGAGGCTCGCTGAGCCGTACGCGGCCTCCGCCGGCGCGAGCGGCGCCGGGACCTCCAGCGCGGGCCACCGGGTCGCCGACCCGGCGATCAGCCGGTCGACGGCGCCGGCTTCCAGCGGCCGGGCGAAGTGGTAGCCCTGGCCGCTCTGGCAGCCGAGCAGGGTGAGCTCGGTGAGCTGCGCGGCGTCCTCGATGCCCTCGGCGACGGTCTCCAGGTGCAGGACCTGGGCCAGCCGGACCATGGCCTCGGCGACCGCGGAGGCGCTGCCGGTGCCGTTCAGTTCGGCGACGAAGCACCGGTCGATCTTCAGGATGTCGACCGGGAGCCGGGTGAGGTACTTCAGCGAGGAGTAGCCGGTGCCGAAGTCGTCGAGGGCGATCCGGATGCCCTCGGCGCGCAGCGCGGTGAGCACCGGAATCGCCGATTCGTCGCGGACCAGCGCGGTCTCGGTGATTTCGAGGACGAGGTCGTCGGGGTGGAATCCGGTGCGCCGCAGGATGGTGAGGACCTCGGTGACCAGGTCCGGGCGTTCGAGCTGGTGCGGCGAGAGGTTGACGCTGAGTTTGAGGCGCCGCCCGGCCGGCACCCGCGTCTGCCAGTCGAGCACCTGGTGGGAGGCGTGTTCGAGGGCCCACGCGCCGAGCTCGCTGATGGTGCCGGTCTGCTCGGCCAGGGGGATGAACTCCGCGGGCGGCAGCAGCCCTCTGGCCGGATGCTGCCAGCGCAGGAGGGCCTCGAAGCCGATCAGGTCGCCGCCGTCGAGGGCGACGATCGGCTGGTAGTGCAGGCGCAGTTCGCCGTTGCCGACGGCTTGGCGCAGTTCGTCGTCGAGGGCCACGGCGTCGACGGCGGGGTCGCGCATGCCGTCGACGTAGAGCTGGTAGCTGTGGGTGTGGCGCCGTTTGGCGCTGTACATGGCGATGTCGGCGTGGTGGAGCAGTTCGTCGGCGTCGGTGTGGTCGGGTGCGGCGACCGCGATGCCGATGCTGGCCCGGGCGAAGAGTTCCTGGTCGCCGACGGTCACCGGGTGGTCCATCTCGGCGAGGATCCGCTTCGCGACGGTGACGGCGTCGTCGCTGGAGGAGACCCCGGTCAGCACGATGCCGAACTCGTCGCCGCCGAGCCGGCCGACGACGTCGGAGCCGAGCACGCTGCGGCGCAGCATCGCGGCGACGGCGATGATCAGGGCGTCGCCGGCCTGGTGGCCGTGGGTGTCGTTGACCTGTTTGAAGCCGTCCAGGTCGACGAAGAGCACCGCCGGGGTGCGGGCCGACGCGGCGTCGGTGAAACTGTCCTGCAGTCCGCGCAGGAACGCGGCCCGGTTGGACAGCCCGGTGAGCAGGTCGTGGTTGGCGTCGTGGATGAGGCGTTCCTGGATGGCGCGGCGCTCGGTGACGTCGCGGTAGGTGGCGACGAGCCCGTCGACGGCGGGATTGTCGAGCAGGTTGCGGAGGGTGACCTCCATCCAGCGCAGGTCGCCGTTGGCGTGCCACAGCCGCAGTTCGACGCGGTGCTCGCCGCCGGGGTCGGCGAGGGACCGCTCGAAGACCCGGGCGGCGTCGATGTGGTCGTCGGTGTGGAGCCAGCGCTGGTATTCGGCGGCCATGAACTCGTCGGGCCGCAGCCCGGTGAGATGCTCGATGGCGGGGCTCACGTACCGGGTCTTCCCGGCGCGGTCGACGATGCTGACCACGTCCGAGGAGTCCTGCACCAGGGCGCGGAAGCGCTCCTCCCGGCTGCGGACCTCCGCCTCCGCGTGCTCGATCTTCTCCGCCGAGATGCCGAGCGCCCGGATCAGCAGGACGCCGATCTGCGCGCCGAGCAACCCGGCGACCTGCGCCACCGTCTGGGTCGGCAGATGGCTGTACACCCAGCCGAGCGCGAGGCCCGTCTGACCGGCGGCGATGACGACCACCATCCAGACCACCAACGGGCGCCAGACGACCGACCCGAACGTCCGCAGGCAGTGCGTCGCGACGATGGCGAACACCATCGCCAGCAGCGGCCCCCACCCGCTGAGATAGATGACCACCCCGACGAGGCCGAACTGCAGGGCGACCACCAGGTGCAGCCTAGGCTGGGTGCCGCCGCCGGCCAGTCGTTGCTGGACCTCCGGCTGCTGGATGACGCTGCTGGTGAGCACCAGGAGAACCAGCAGCCACAGCGGTGCGGGACCGAGCAGTCCGAACTCGTGCAGGACGGCCAGCACCGGCAGGGCCAGGAGCGGCTCGAACACCCGCATGGCCGTGCTCCGCAGCCACTTCGGTGGCGTAACCATGGGCGGGTCCCCTCAGCCGGCGAGATGCGTGCGTCGACCCGCGTCACGTCGTGGGGCCTGCACCTCCCTCTTCGGCCGGGTGGCCGGATTGCTGAGACGGTGCCGGCCGGCCGGCCGCACCGCCCGCCAGGGCGGCCGCCAGCTGGTTCGACCAGGCGCGGACGACCCCGGCCCGCCGGCGGGAGTCGTCGGTGAGCACGTCGGCGAGGGCCAGGCCGCGGGCCAGATCGAGGGTGGCCTGGATGAGGCCGCGCACGGCGGGGTCGCTGTCGTCGACCCGCAGCAGCCGTACGGCGCGGCGGTGCACGCCGCGGGCGAAGTGGCGCTCCAGCGGGACCACGGCGGAGCGCAACTCGGGATCGGCGGCCGCCACGGTCCACACCTGCAGCGCGGCCCGGAACAGCTCGCCCCCGATGGCGTCGACCAGGCCGGACACCACGGCGTGCACCCGGTCGGGCCCGGCACCCCCGGGGTCGGGCAGCGCGTCGAGCAGCGCCACGCGCTCGGCGAACATGTGTTCCAGGGCGGCGATGATGAGTGCCTCGCGGGTGCGGAAGTGGTGCTGCACCGCGCCGCGGCTGATGCCGGCCTCGACCGCGATGAAGCCGACCGTCGAGACCTCCCACCCGTGGTCGGCCAGGCACCGGATGGCCGCCGCCAGCAACCGCCGGCGGGTCTCCCGGGACCGGTCCTGCTTCGGCGCGGAACCGTCAGTCATCCGTGCTCGACACCACCGCGAGCGTCGTGCCCTGGCTGACCTGTTGCCCGACGACGACCGGCAGCTCCGCCACCGTGCCGGCCGCCGGGGCGTGCACCACGTGCTCCATCTTCATCGCCTCCAGCCAGATCAGCGGCTGACCGGCCTTGACCTGCTCGCCGACGCGCACCTCGACGCGCACCACAGTGCCGGGCATCGGGGCCGCCAGCGCACCCGCCGGCAGCCGCACCGTCGGGTCGGTGAAGCGGGGCACCCGGCGCAGCTCGACCGAGCCCTGCGGGCCGTCGACGACCACGCGGTCGTCGAACCGGCCCACCGTCCAGCTCCGGCGGACGCCGTCGAGGTCGAGGACGACGCGGTCGCCGGCGGCGTCGACCAGCGAGACCCCCGGCGATCCCGCGACCTCGAGGCCGTCGCGGCCGAACCGGTAGCGCACCTCGATCTCCCGTTCGCCGGCGGCATAGCCGCGGCTGCGGTAGCCGACCGGGATGTTGCGGAATCCGCTCGCCAGGCCGGGCAGCAGCGGGCCGCGCTCGGCCGCGGCGTCCGCCAGGGCCGCGACCAGCGCGCCGAGCGCCGGCTCCAGGCCACCGCCGGCGGTCAGCGCGGCCGGCGGATGGGCGTCGTAGAAGCCGGTGTCGGCCGTGCCGGCCAGGAACTCCGGGTGCAGCAGGCTCGCGACCAGCAGGTCGCGGTTGGTGGTCACGCCGTGCACGCGCGAACGGCGCAGGGCGCCGGCGAGTTGCCTCGCCGCGGCCTCGCGGGTCGGCGCGAACGAGATGACCTTGGCGAGCATGGCGTCGTAGTGGGTGCCGACGACGCTGCCGTCCTCGACGCCGGAGTCGAGGCGGATCCCGTCGGCGGCCAGGGCTCCGAAGCGGGCCGTCACGCCGGGAACGTCGAAGGTGACCACGGTGCCGGTCTGCGGCCGCCAGTCGTCGGCGGGGCTCTCGGCGTACAGGCGGGCCTCGATGGCGTGGCCGGTCATGGCCGGCTCCGGACCGCTCAGCGGGCGGCCCGCGGCGATGTCGAGCTGCAGGCCGACCAGGTCGGTGCCGGTGACGCACTCGGTGACCGGATGCTCGACCTGCAGGCGGGTGTTCATCTCGAGGAACCAGAAGTCGCCGCGGCCGTCGGCGAGGAACTCCACCGTCCCGGCCCCGCGGTAGCCGACTGCGGCCGCGGCGGCGCGGCCCGCGGCGAGCAGGCGCTCACGCAGGTCACCGCCCGATTCCGGGTGGCTCAGCCGGTCGACCAGCGGCGACGGCGCCTCCTCGATGACCTTCTGATGGCGGCGCTGCAGCGAGCACTCGCGCTCGCCCAGCGCCCAGACCGTGCCGTGGGCGTCGGCCAGGATCTGCACCTCGACGTGATGCCCGGACTCCAGGTAGCGCTCGCAGAACACGGTCGGATCGCCGAACGCGGCGGCGGCCTCGCGCTCGGCGGACGCCACGGCCGCCGGCAGCCCGGCGAGCGTGCGGACGATCCGCATGCCCCGCCCGCCGCCGCCGAACGACGCCTTGACCAGCACGGGCAGGTCGGCCTCGGTGATGGCGGCCGGGTCGAGCAGGCCGAGCACGGGCACCCCGGCCGCGGCCATCATGGCCTTGGCGCCGACCTTGGAACCCATCGCCTCGATCGCCGCCGGGCCGGGACCGATCCAGGTCAACCCCGCATCCTGTACGGCCTGAGCGAAGCCGGCGTGCTCGGCGAGGAAGCCGTAGCCGGGGTGGATCGCGTCGGCACCGGCCCGCAGCGCCGCCGCGATGACGAGGTCGCCGCGCAGGTAGGTCTCGGCCGGCGTGGCGCCGGGCAGGCGCACCGCGCTGTCGGCCTCCCGCACGTGCGGGCTGCCGGCGTCGGCGTCGGAGAAGACGGCCACGGTGGCCAGGCCGCGCCGGCGGCAGGTGGCGAAGATCCGGCGGGCGATCTCACCGCGGTTGGCGACCAGCACGGCGGTGATCGGGGGCGGGTTCATTCGAGTCCTCACATCCGGAAGACGCCGAAGGCGTCGGTGCCTTGGACCGGGGCGGTGTGGATCGCGGAGAGGGCGACGCCGAGGACGTCGCGGGTGTCCCGCGGGTCGATGATGCCGTCGTCGTAGACGAGCCCGGACAGCACCGCCGGCAGCGCCTCCGCGGCGATCTGCTGTTCGATCGCGTTCCGGACGATCTGCGCGCCCTCGGTGTCGAAGGGCTTGCCCTGCGCCAGCGCCGACGCCCTGGACACCAGGTAGGTGACGTCGGCGAGTTGCTGGGCACCCATCACCGCCGAGCGCGCGCTCGGCCAGCTGAACAGGAACCGGGGGTCGTAGGCGCGGCCGCACATGCCGTAGTGGCCGGCGCCGTACGAGTTGCCGATGAGCAGCGAGATGTGCGGGACCGTGGAGTTCGACACCGCGTTGATCATCATGGCGCCGTGCTTGATGATCCCGCCCTGCTCGTACTCCTTGCCGACCATGTAGCCGGTCGTGTTGTGCAGGAACAGCAGGGGAGTGTGCGACCGGTTGGCGAGCTGGATGAACTGGGTCGCCTTCTGCGACTCCTCGCTGAACAGCACGCCGCGGGCGTTGGCCAGGATGCCCACCGGATAGCCGTGCAGCTCGGCCCAGCCGGTCACCAGCGAGCCGCCGTACAGGGGTTTCCACTCGTCGAAGTCGCTGTCGTCGACGATCCGGGCGATGACCTCGCGGGGATCGAACGGCGCCTTGAGGCCGGGCGGCACGATCGACAGCAGGTCCTCGGCGGCGTATCGCGGCGGCTTCGGCGCGGCCGTCGCCGGGCCGGCCGCCTTGCGCCAGTTCAGCCGGGCGACGATCCGCCGCCCGATCCGGATGGCGTCCTGCTCGTCGACCGCGTAGTGGTCCGCGAGGCCGGACACCCGGGCGTGCATCTCGGCGCCGCCCAGCGACTCGTCGTCGGACTCCTCGCCGGTGGCGGCCTTGACCAGCGGCGGACCGGCGAGGAACACCTTCGACCGCTTCTCGATCATGACCACGTGGTCGCTCAGCCCGGGCAGGTAGGCGCCGCCGGCCGTCGAGGTGCCGAAGACCAGCGCGATCGTCGGGATCCCGGCGGCGGACAGCCGGGTGAGATTGCGGAAGACCGCACCGCCGGGGATGAAGACCTCCCGCTGGGTGGGCAGGTCCGCACCGCCGGACTCGACCAGCGCGATGACCGGGAGCCGGTTCTGCAGGGCGATCTCGTGCATCCGCAGCGTTTTGCGCAGCGACCATGGATTGCTCGCGCCGCCCTTGACCGTGGGGTCGTTGGCGATCAGCAGGCACTCCGTCCCGCTGACCACGCCGATCCCGGCGACGACGCTGCCGCCCACGGTGAACGGCGAGCCGTAGCCCGCCAGCGCGGCCAGTTCCAGGAACGGCGAATCCAGGTCGAGCAGCAGCTCGATCCGCTCGCGGGCGGTCAGCTTCGCCCGCGCGTGGTGCCGGGCGACCGCCTTGTCGCCGCCGCCGGCCACCGCCTTGGCGAACTCGCCCGCGAGCCCGTCGAGGGCGTCGAGCATCGCCCGGCGCGCGGCGCGGGCGTCCTCGGCGTCCGGTTCCAGGGTGGAGCGCAGGATGGTCACCGTTCCTCCTTGTCGGCCTTGTCGAGCAGTGCCTCGGGGATCTCCACGTTGTCGGCCTTGTCGAGCAGTGCCTCGGGGATCTCCACGTTGTCGGCCTTGGCAAGCAGTGCCTCGGGGATCTCCACGTGCCGCGACCGCAGCCACTCGCCGAGCCCTTTGGCCTGCGGGTCGAAGCGCGCGTGGTAGGCGACGCCCTGGCCCAGCAGGCCCTCGATGACGACGTTGACGGCGCGGATGGCGGGCAGCCGGGTGACCCGTACCGGCAGCGCCGCCGCCTCCGGGAGCAGGTCGCGGACGGTGTCCTCGGTGATCAGCGCGGCCAGCCAGGGGTATGCCGCGTCCTCGCGCACCCAGAGGCCCACGTTCGCGTCCCCGCCCTTGTCGCCGGAGCGCGCCCCGGCGATTGTGCCGAGCGGCAGCCGACGGGTCGGCCCGGGGCCGCGGGGCGCGGCCTCAGGGCCGGGCAGCGGGGCGAGCGGCCGGGTGAGCGGCGGCGGGTCGATCCGCTCGGTGGTCCCGTCGTGGAACACCACCTCGTGCGTGGGGACCGCCTGGGGCACGTAGCCCGCGGTGAAAACGCCGTAAGGATGGGCGCGCCCCGGCGGCGCCGTGGCGAAGAATCCGGGGTACGAGGCCAGCGCGACCTCCACGGCGGCGGCGGCGAACGCGCGGCCGGCCACCTTCTCGTCGGGGTCGCGGGCGACGACGGTCAGCAGCGCGGACGCCTGCTGCTGGGTCGGCGCGTCCGGGGTGTCGAGCCGGGCCAGCGACCAGGTGACCTCGGCCGGCTCGGTGCCTCGGGCGGCGGTGAACTGGCGGCGGAACAGCTCGGCCTTGGCCTCGATGTCGAGTCCGGTGAGCACGACCGTCATCTCGTTGCGGTAGCCGCCAATCGCCGTGCACGCGACCTTGACGTCGGGCGGCGGGGGCTCGCCGCGTACCCCGGTGATCTCCACCCGGTCCGGCCCGGCCTGCCGCAGCGACACCGTGTCGAGGCGGGTGGTGACGTCGGGCCCGGCGTAGCGCGCGTCGTCCACCTCGTACACGAGTTGGGCCGTGACCGTGCCGACGGTGACCGCCCCGCCGGTGCCGGGGTGTTTCGTGATGACGCTGGACCCGTCCCGGCGGATCTCGGCGACCGGGAAGCCGGGCCGGAGCAGGTCGTCGATCTCGGTGAAGAACGGGTAGTTACCGCCGGTGGCCTGGGTGCCGCACTCGATGACGTGGCCGGCGACCGTGGCGCCGGCGAGCGCGTCGAAGTCGGTGCGGCCCCAGCCGAAGTGCGCGATCGCCGGCCCGATGAGCAGCGAGGCGTCGGTCACCCGCCCGGTGACGACGATGTCGGCACCGGCGGCCAGCGCCCGGGCGATCCCGAAGGCGCCGAGGTAGGCGTGCGCGCCGAGGGGCGAGCCCAGCCCGAGCGTGCCGGCCCGCGCGGTCAGGTCGTCCCCGTGCACCAGCGCGATCCTGGGCTCCGGACTCAGCTCGCGGATCGCCGCCACCAGGCCGCCCGGATTGGCGCCGCCCGCGTTGGTGACGATGCGGACCCCCCGGTCCAGCGCGATCCGCAGGCAGTCCCGCAACTGGGCGAGGAACGTGCGCGCGTAGCCGGCCGCCGGGTCGGCGATCCGGTCCCGGCCGAGGATGAGCATGGTCAGCTCGGCCAGGTAGTCCCCGGTGAGCACGTCCAACTCGCCGCCGGTGAGCATTTCCCGCATCGCCGCGAGCCGGTCGCCGTAAAATCCGGAGCAGTTGCCGACGCGCAGCGTCTCGGGATCCGTGGTCCGGCTCATGGCCGTGACATTGGCACAGGCGAGAAAAACAAGCAAGCACGCTTGTTTCTGCTGGGTGCCCTTCGTTACCGTCGCCGCATGCGGCTCAACGAGGACCATCGCGCCTTCTCCGACAGCGTCCGCCGGTTCGTCGACACCGAGATCAACCCCCATGTCGACGGCTGGGAGGCGGCCGGGCGGGTGCCGCTGCACGACCTGTTTCCCAAGGCCGCGGCCCTCGGCCTGCTCGGCCTGGAATATGCGGAGGCCTACGGCGGCGAGGGCGCCGACCACAGCTTCCAGATGGTCGCCGCCGAGGCGTACGGGCGGATGCACGCCAGCGGCGTCGGCATGGCCATCGGGGTCCAGGCGATGATGGCGACGCCGTCGCTGCACGAGTTCGGGTCGCCGGAGCTGAAGGAGCGCTACCTCGCACCCGCCATCGCGGGCACCGCGGTCACCGCCGTCGCGGTCACCGAGCCGGACACCGGCTCCGACGTCGCCCGGCTGCGCACCCGCGCGGTGCGCGACGGCGACGACTGGGTCATCACCGGGCGCAAGGTCTACATCACCAACGGCGCCCAGGCCGACTGGATCTGCCTGCTCGCGCGCACCTCGGACGAGGGCGGCTACCGGGGGATGTCGCAGATCGTGGTGCCCACCGACCTGCCTGGCTTCACCGTCGCGCGCACCTTCGACAAGCTCGGCAACCGCTGCTCCGACACCGCCGAGCTGGTGCTGGAGGGCGTACGGGTGCCGGTCGCCAACACCATCGGCGAGGCGGGGCGCGGCTTCCAGCAGCAGATGCGGCAGTTCGTCACCGAGCGGATGTTCGCCGCGTACACCACCGTCGGCAGTTGCCAGTACGCGCTCGACCGCACGCGCGAGTTCGTCCGCGGCCGCACGGTCTTCGGCCGTCCGCTCGCCGAGCGGCAGTACGTCGCCTTCCGCCTCACCGAGCTGCAGGCGGAGGTGGAGTTGCTGCGCAGCCACAACCTGGTCACCTGCGAGGCGCTGATGGCCGGCGAGGACGTCACCCGGCCGGCGACGGTGGCGAAGCTCAAGGCGGGCCGGCTGATCCGCGAGGTGGCCGACCTGTGCCTGCAGTTCCACGGCGGCATGGGCTACCTCGAGGAGACGTGGACCGCCCGGCTGCTGCGCGACACCCGGCTGACCTCGATCGGCGCGGGCGCCGACGAGGTGATGCTCCAGGTCCTGGCGCGCCTGGACGGCCTGCCCGCCTGACCGACTGCCAGCCCGCCTGCCTGACCGCGCTGTCTCAGCGGATGGGAGCGCTCCCATCGTTCCGTGAGATATTGACGCACATCATTGTGTTGTCGCCCTAGTTTCTCTAACCTTCAAGCATCAAGGTCGCCGCTTCGAAGGAGATCCCATGCCCTCCCATCGTTTCTCGGCTCCGGTCTGGTCGCTCTTCCGCATCGTGGTGGGCCTGTTGTTCCTCTGCCACGGGCTGGCCTCGGTCTTCGGGCTGCTCGGCGGCAGCCGCGGCTCCGGCCAGCCGGTCGAGGTCGGCACCTGGCCGGGCTGGTACGCCGGCGTGATCCAGTTCGTCTGCGGCGCCCTGGTGCTCGCGGGCCTCGCCACCCGCCCCGCCGCGATCCTCGCCTCCGGCTCGATGGCGTACGCCTACTTCGTCGTGCACCAGCCGGAGGCCCTCATGCCGATCCAGAACGGTGGCGTCACACCGGCGCTCTACGCCTGGGCCTTCCTGGCGATCGCGGTACTCGGCGCCGGCCCGTGGTCACTCGACGCGCTGATCGCCCGTCGCCGCGGCGGCGCGCGAGCCACCGCACCCGAACGCGATCTGGCCGGCAGTCGGCGCTAGCGGAGCGGATCGCGGGTCGTCAACCGCTGGCGCGTGCCGGCGGCCGCTCCGTCCGGTCGTGCCGGTGGGTCTGTAGGCCGTGGGCCGGTGGGCGAGTGGCGACGGTCCGGGCCTAGGCACCGTCTTCGTGCGGTGGAGCTGGTGCCGGGCCGCGCCGCACCCGGGCGGTGGGTCGTCGCCAGCGTCCACCTGGTCGCCGACGCGCGGCTGTCGGCGGCTCAGCTGGTGGTGGTCGGCGTCGGCCAGGCGGTCATCGCGCTGGTGTTCGAGGTCCCGGCCGGTGGCGGTGGTCCGCCTCGTGGTCGATCCCGCTGCGCGGATCGGCCCTGATCCGGGGCAGCCGGGTGATCCTCACCGGCTGTCGCATGTCGAGAGTCGCGACGCGGCCACGACCACCTCCTGAGGAAGCCATCCGGCTTCGGAAGGACGTGCATCGTGACCCCCACACCAGCCTTGGCCCACCCGGGCACCCGGCCGACAGCCGCCGGCATCTCCTTCCTCGCTGGCATCGCGTTCCTGGTGCTGCTGACGCTGATCCATGCGATCCGGCCCGATGTCTCGCCGAGGTGGCAGACCACGAGCGAGTACGCGGTCGGCGGGCTCGGCTGGCTCATGGTGACTGCGTTCCTGCTCTCCGCCGTGGGCTACGGCGCCCTCGCGGTCGCGCTCCTCGCCGGGCCCCGGCAGGCGCTCACCCGGGCCGGCGCGGTCATCCTGGCGCTCGCGGCCGCCGGTACGGCCGTCGGCGGAGTCTTCGTCACCGACCCGATCGACACGCCGCAGGACCAACTGTCCACCAGCGGCACCCTGCACGGCCTCGGTGCGGGCCTCGCGCTCATGGTCCTGCCGGTCGCGGCATTGCTGGTCAACCTCGGACTCGCCCGCAGTGGCGGGCCTGCCGTCCCTGGGCGCCTCCTGCGGTGGACCGCGGCGCTCCCGCTCGCCGCGCTGGTCATGTTCTTGACCGCCCAGGCGGTCCTGCTCGGCGACGACGGCTTCGGCCCGGACGTCCCGATCGGGTGGCCGGAGCGGATCCTCGTCCTCGCATACGCCGGCTGGCAGATCACCGTCGCGCGGGTCGTCGCGCGCCGGACCGCACGTCCATAACCAACGGCAGCGGTGACCGACAGCAGCGGCGATCGGACGCCGGCCACGTCGCCGGCCGCGTCGTCACGCCCGGAGGGATCCTCGTGGCGGGTGGGTATGCCTCAACGGGGTCACGAGCGTCAAAGGAACTCGTCCCGGTGATCCGCTGTCCATTCATGGACGACCGTGAGCGGACCGAGCAGGCTCCGGCCGAGCGGCATCGGCTCGCAGATGACGGAACGGTGAGCGCTCAGGCTCGCAGAGCCCGTACTGCGGTGGACGACGTCGTTGCCAGCTCCGGCCGCGCGGGCACGAGCAACGTCGTCACTCCCAGCGCTTCGTTCATCGCTGCGAGTTCGTGCTCGTGCTGGTAGTCAGTGGAGTTCCTGACGCCGCGGATAATCACACCGCATCCATGGTGCCGGCTGTAATCCACGGTCAACCCCTGCCAGGCAGCCACCGAGACGTTCTCCCAGTCCGCTGGAAGCGAGCGCTGAATCTCCGCCGCCCGCGCAGCAGCCGTCCGGGTCGGTCGTTTGTCGTCGTTGACGGCGACCAGGACGGTGACATGATCGAACATGCGGCGCGCCCGGTCGACGACGTCGAAGTGACCAGGTGTGAAGGGATCGAAGGTCCCGGGATAGACCGCTCGGGTCGGCCCGAGGCCGCCATCAGGCGCATGAGGCATCGGGCCAGACTAGGGCAGTGCGGCGGGCGGGGGCGGGGCCGAACCGTTGCGTTGTCATCATCCGGCGTGGGCGGGTTCGAGGTCGGGCTTGTCCGCGGGCGGCTGGGTGTGGTGGTGACGGTTGAACAGTTCGCTGGGCCACCACATCCATCGGCCTACGTCGAGGGTCAGCGCGGTCACGAGCACCGAGCGGACGATCATGGTGTCCAGTAGGACACCGAAGGCCACCGCGAATCCGAGTTGCGCGGCGAACACCAGGGGCAGCGCGCCCAGTGCGGCGAAGGTTCCGGCCAGCACCAGGCCCGCCGAGGTGATCACGCCGCCGGTGGCGGACAGGCCGGTCAGCGCGCCCTGGCGGGTGCCGTGCGACAAGGCCTCTTCGCGCACCCGGGTGACGAGGAAGATGTTGTAGTCGATGCCGAGGGCGACCAGGAACACGAACACCAGGAGCGGGAAGTTCGCGTCCGCTCCGGCGAAGTCGAACACGTGGTTGAACACCAGGCTGCTCACCCCGAGCGCGGCTCCGAAGGACAGCACCACCGTGGCGATGAGTAGCAGCGGTGCGACGATCGCCCGCAGCAGTAGGGCGAGGATGGCGAGGACCACGAGCAGCACGATGGGGATGATCACCTTGGCGTCGCGGGCGGCCGCCTGCTGGATGTCGAGGGCTATCGCGGTGTTTCCGCCGAGCAGGGCGCCCGCGCCGTCGATCCGGTGGATGGCAGTTCTGGCCCGTTCGATGGTGCGCATGGCGGCTTTGCTGCCGGGGGCGTCTCGGAGGGTGGCGAGGATGAGGGCGTCACCGTCCTTGATGGTCGGTGCGGTGACGTCGGTGATGCCGGGAACGGTGGACAGCACGGTGGTGACCTGGTCGGCGGAGCTGGCCTCGGCCACCACGTAGACGGGGTCGCCTGATCCGGCGGGGAAGTGCCTGGCCTGGATCTGCTCGCCGACGACGGCTTGGGTGCTGGTGGTGAACTGGCCGCTGCTCGGGATCCCGTCGGCCTTGAGCCCGGTCACGGCGATGGTCATGACGGCGAGGATTCCGGCGGTGCCGATCCACACCGTCCGGGGCCGGTGGGAGACAGCGGTCCCGACCCGGGTCCAGATGCTGGGCCGGGTCGGCGGGGCCGATCCGTACGACGGTCTGACCGGCCAGAAGATCCAGCGGCCGCAGATGACCAGCAGGGCCGGCATCAGCGTGACCATGGCGAGCAGCCCGACGGCGATGCCGATGGCGCTGGCCGGCCCGAGTCCCTTGGTGGAGTTGAGGGTGGCGAGCATCAGCACCAGCAGGCTGACCGCGACGGTCGCGGCGCTGGCGATGATGGCGGGACCGGAGCGACGCAGGGCCTGCGCCATGGCTTCGTGCCGGTCCTCGTGCCGCCGCAGTTCCTCCCGGTAGCGCGAGATGAGCAGCAGCGCGTAATCGGTGGCGGCGCCGAACACCAGTACCGTCAGGATGAAGCTGGTCTGGGTGTTGACGGTGAGCCCCGCGTTCTTCGCCAGCAGATAGATCACCGCTTCGGCCGTGACGAGAGCGCCACCCGCGGCCAGCAGCGGCACCAGTGGCAGCAGGGGGCTGCGGTAGGTCAACAGCAGGATGGCGACAACCACCAACGCGGTGATCGTCTCCACGAGACCTCCTCCGCTGAAGGCGTCTATCGAGTCGGATGCGTAACCGGCCGGTCCGGTGACGTGGAACCCGAGACCGTCGGCGTGCTGCTCACCGACCTCGGTCATCGCGTCGACGACATCGCGGGCTCCGTCCCAGCCCTCCTTGCCGTCGTGAATCTGGACCACGGTCTGGATGGCCTTGCCGTCCTGGGACTTCGACGGGCCCTGTGGTTGCCCCACGACGTTCTTGATGTCTTTGAAGGCGTCGGCGTCGGCCAGGGCCTTGGCCATGTCGGCGGGGGTGATCCCCGCGGGCCGGTCGTAGATCACGATGGCGGGCAGGGTCTCGGCGGGCTGGAACTTTCCGGCCCGCTCGACGGCCTTGGTCGACTCCGCGTTGCCGGGCAGCCAGGCCGCGTTGTCGTTCTTCTCGACGTCGCCGACCTTGCCGGCCAGCATCAGCGCCGGGATCAGCAGGGCGAGCCAGAGGGCCGCGGTGACCCATTTCGCCACCCTGCCCGCAGGCAGGGAGAGCAGCTTTCGCAGCACGGGAATTCCTCGCTGTTCAATCGATGGAGGAGAGCTCGGCGGGATTCGCAACGCCTCGATGCTATGTCTTTCGAGTTATCTTTCATAAGATCGATATTGCTATGCTGGTATGACTTGGGGGGCATGATGGAGCTGAACTCGCTCAGGCAGTTCCTGGTGGTGGCGCGGCTCGAGCACCTCAGCCGGGCAGCCGACGAGTTACACATCGCCCAGCCGTCGCTGAGCCGCACCATCGCTCGGTTGGAGAACGAACTGGGCACACCGCTGTTCGACCGCAGCGGCCGGCTCCGGCTGAACGATGCGGGCAAACTCTTCCGTGATCACGTCGAACGTTCCCTCGGCGAACTCGACGCGGGGCGGCGCGCCGTCGCCGAGGCCACCAGCGAGGGCGTGGGCACCGCGCGGCTGGCGTCGGAAACCTTCCTCACCCTCACCGGCCCGCTGGCGGCCTACAAGCGAGCCCATCCCGCCGTCGAGATCGAGCTCCAGTGGTCTCCGGCCGAAGACATGGCCCGCCGCTTACGGGCCCAGGAAGTCGATCTGTGTGTCGCTTCGCAGCCGATCCAGGTGGAAGGCCTGGAGTCCGCGCAGCTGTTCGAAGAGGTGGTGGGCATCGGCGTGCCCCTCGATCATCCACTGGCGGGCCGCACGTCCGTCAGCGTCGACGAACTCGCCGGTCAACCCTTCGTCACCGCCCGCGAGGGACACTGGCTACGCCGGCTGCTCGACCGGCTCTTCGCCGCGAGAGAGCTCACCCCGAGAATCGTCTGCGAAAGCGACGAGCACAGCGCCATCGCCGACCTGATCAGCGCGGGACTCGGCATCGGCCTCGTCCCCGCCTTCGCCCGCCGCAGCGCCACCCGCGCCCCCGGCGTATGGATCCCCGTCGACAGCCCGGACTGTCGCCGCAGGGTCACCCTGTACTGGAGCGCCGACAGCCACCTGTCGACCGCTGCCCGGCTGATGCGCACCACGATCACCGGCTGGAACTGGCCCACCGGCGATCCTCAGGAGAAGCCCTGACCACCACCCTCGCCTCAACGGCTTAGGCCGGTTGGGCGGTAGCGGCAATCGAGGAACATCAACGTCCTGATCGGGATGCTCGGGCGGCCCATCCGGGTCGAGAAGTGCGGCAGGAACGGGGCGACGAACCGATCGCCGGCCAACCAGGCATCGACGCGTTCCGCTCGGCCGGCAGCCGCAGGCAGATCTCCGGAAGCACCGATTCCCGAAACGACGGCTGCCCGTTCCGGGTCCGCAGCATGACCGCAATCCCTTGCACCACAACGATTTCCGCGCCATCGGCATGGTCCAGCCGGCCAGCGCCGCCGCCCCGTATGGTGTGTTGGCGGGCCCGCCCGTCGAGAGCCGACAACGACCCACGGTGTCCTCTGTCAGTAGCCGAGGGCGGCTGCGGCCACGCTACGCAGGTGACCCGCTTCCGCCGGGGGAAGGTACAGGTCGGGCAGCTCGCGGGGCGAGCGACCGAAGAAGATGCCGTACAGGGTGACCGCGTCCAGATAGACGGCCCGGCCGGTCGGGTGCTTGCCGTCCGGGTCGATGAGCGAACCGGTGCCGCCGCGCGCCAGCACGGCCTCGAACTCGTCGCTGATCGGGGCCACCACGGCGGGCAGCGGCAGCGCGGCGGCCAGCCGGTCGTATCCGGCGTTGATCGCGGCCACGTTCTGGGCGCGCGAGGCGAACGGCGCCGGGTCGGCGAGCGCCCAATTCTTGAAGAGCACGATCCGGCCGCCGGGTTTGAGCGAACGCGACAGGGCGGGAGCGTACGTCCGCAGCAAAGTCGCCGTGGCCCGCGCCGGGGCGGTGGCGACCAGGGTGCTGTACTCCTGCAGCAGGATGTAGTCGTAACGGGTGGAGCCGCTCAGGGCGGCTCGCGCCGGGCCCGCGTCCCAGGTGCGCTGGAGGGTGTGGCCGTACCGGATGACTTTGGTGCCCCGGACGGTGCGGCCGGTCGACCGGGCCAGGCGGCAGACGACGTCGGGGGTGTCCTCCCCCGGTGGCCGTCCGGGTGCCGATCAGGCTGTTGCCGATGAACAGCACGTCGAGCGCGGCCGGCTGGCCGGCCGTCCCGGCGGTGCCGCGGTGCGGGCTGCTCGCGACCAGGCCGGCGGACGCCACGACGCCCACCAGCACAAACGCGAGTAGTCTTCGGAACATGCCGAAATGGTGCGGCCTGGGGCGGTCCGTCCGGATCATCCGGTCGGCCGGTGTTGGTCCCCGAACGGGACGGATTCGCCCCGCCCGAGCGGCCGGGCGAACACGCCTCCGTGTGGTCGTGCGAGCCCGCCTCCGTGTGGCTGGGCGAGCCCGCCTCCGAGCGGTCGTGCGAGCCCGCCCCTGTGTGGCTGGGCGAGCCCGCCTTCGCGCGGTCGTGCGAGCCCGCCCCTATGTGGCTGGGCGAGCCCGCCTCCGAGCGGTCGTGCGAGCCCGCCCCTGTGTGGCCGTGCGAGCCCGCCTCCGAGCGGTCGTGCGAGCCCGCCCCCCGTGTGGCCGGGCGAGTCCGCCCCTGTGTGGTCGGGCGAGCCTCTCCACCGCAGCCGTCGATCAGTTCCTCGTTCGGGAGGGCGTAGTCAGTCAGGCGGGGTGTTCGGGATCGGCTGCCGGATCCGGCAGATGGATCGATCGGCTTTCCGGAAAGGGCGGCGGAACGGATCAGACGCCCTTTCGGTGTGCCCGCTGTCGGTAGGTGATGCGGCGGATCAGCGTCTCGAACGGCCCTCGGCGTCCCGTCCGGCGCATCCAGTCGGCGAGCAGCACAGTGGTCAGCCACGTCCCGGTGGCCAGCAGCGCCGTCGTGGCGACTGTGAGGGTGCCGGAGAGGTTGAGCAGGAACGGGGTGAAGACCACGGTCCAGACCACCGACTGGGCCAGGTAGCAGGTCATCGACCGTTGACCG
Source organism: Actinoplanes sp. ATCC 53533 (assembly GCF_003947245.1). Classification (NCBI taxonomy): domain Bacteria; kingdom Bacillati; phylum Actinomycetota; class Actinomycetes; order Micromonosporales; family Micromonosporaceae; genus Actinoplanes; species Actinoplanes sp. ATCC 53533. The sequence goes on from NZ_QHHV01000216.1 coordinate 36,858, forward strand.
ACGGCGGCGATGGCGTCGACCACCGGCCGCGGCTGGTGCGCCTGGAGCCGGAGGGCGATGAGGGACAGCAGCGCGGCGTAGCCGAAGCCGCCCAGGATTCCCGTCGCGTCGTGCAGCGGGCCCAGCAGCGCGAGCGACGCCCGGTCCGGCGTGGTCACCACGCCGGCGAGGATCAGGGCGACCGGTTGGGCACCGAGCACTGCGGCGCCGAGGCCGGCGCATGCCGTGACGCGCAGCAACCTCCGGTGTCGCTCCGGCTGTTCCAGGACGCGCCGGCGGCCCGCCCACAGGCCGATCACGAACGGGCACATGAAGCCCAGGAAGCCCAGCAGGGCGATGAGGAGGGACACCGGCGGGCGATGGATGATCATGGACAGCGGGTCCGGCGGCAGCATCTCGACGCCCGGCGGCTCGCTGCTGGTGCTCAACGAGCTGTCGCCCGGCAGCGCGTTCAGCGCGAAGAACACCGCGGCCGTCACCAGCAGCCAGCGGTCCTTCCATCGTAGGCACCACACGCCCAGGAACAGCAGCACACCGTACGCGGTGAGGATGTCGCCGACGTAGAGCAGCACCGCGTGCAGGAAGCCCACGACCACCAGCACGAGGCTGCGCCGCCACAGCAGCCGGCGCACGCCTCGCGGGCCCAAATCCTGCTGCCGGCTGGCGATCCGGGCGATGCCGTATCCGAACAGGACACCGAACAACGGGAACGCCCGGCCGTCGACGAAGGTCGCGATGAGCCAGATGACGGCCCGGTCGAGGGCCGACTCGTCCTGCGGGTAGCCGCCGAGCACCGACGCGCCGCGCAGGAAATAGTGCGAGTTGGCCAGGGCGATGAACAACAGCATGAAGCCGCGGGCCAGGTCGGGCCCCAGCGCGCGGTGGGCGACCGGGGTCGGCCGGGGCGGGTCAGTGTTCGTCGGGTCGGCCAAGGCCAGGTCTCTGGCGGGCGGAGTCGGCGCTGTCATGGCCCTCAGCCAATCAGCCGGAGCCGCGATCCTCGTCGCCCATCGGTCGGTATGCGATAACCAAAGTCGGTGTCCGCGAGGCCGGTCGGCGCCGGGATAACCGGGTGCGCCCCGGCGGCCGGTGACCGTAGGGTCCTCGACTTGTGAGCAGAACCGCGGAGATCCTGATACCGGCGCGCCTCGGGGCGGGCTTCCGGTGGCTGCTCGCCTCGTCCTGGTCGACGAATCTCGGTGACGGTGTCGCGGCCGCCGCCGGCCCGCTGCTGGTCGCGTCGCTGACCCACGATCCGTTCCTGATCTCGCTCGCCGCCATGATGCGGTGGGCGCCGCCGTTGGTGTTCGGCCTCTACGCCGGGGTGCTGGCCGACCGGCACGACCGCCGCCGGGTCGTGATCGCCGCGAACGCGGCCCGGGTCGCGGTGCTGGGCGCGCTGACCGTCATGCTGGTCACCGGTACGGTCTCGGTGGTCGTCGCGCTGGTGGCGCTGGGCCTGCTCGCCACCGCGGAGGTGTTCGCCGACAACACCGCGACGACGCTGACGCCGATGCTGGTGCGCCGCGACGACCTGGCGACCGCCAACGCCCGGCTGCAGACCGGGTTCATCACGCTCAACCAACTGGTCGGGCCGTCGATCGGCGCCGCGCTGTTCGCCGTCGGGGCCATGTGGCCGTTCGCCGCCCAGTTCCTCCTGGTCGCCGCGGGCGTGCTCCTGGTGTCGAGAATCGTGCTGCCCGCGCACGGCCGCAGCGCGGCGGAGGTGCGGGCCGGCGTGCGCCGCGACATCGCCGAGGGCTTCCGGTGGGTGGTGCGCAACCCCGCGGTCCGCACGCTGGTGCTGACCATTCTGATCTTCAATGTCACCTTCGGTGCGGCGTGGTCGGTGCTGGTGCTCTACGCCACCCAGCGGCTCGGCCTCGGCGCCATCGGGTTCGGCCTGCTCACCACGGTCTCGGCGGTCGGCGGCATACTCGGGACCGGGCTCTACGGGTGGCTCACCCGGCGGGTGAGCCTGGGCAACGTGATGCGGGCGGGGCTCGTCATCGAGACCCTCACCCACCTCGCCCTCGCCGTGACCACCTCGGCGTGGGTAGCCATGCTGATCTTCTTCGTCTTCGGCGCCCACGCGTTCATCTGGCACACGACCTCGATCACCGTCCGGCAGCGCGCGGTGCCGGCACGCCTGCAGGGCCGCGTCACCAGCGTCAACACCATCGGCGTGTACGGCGGCCTGGTGGTCGGTTCGGCAGTCGGCGGCGCCCTGGCCACCCACTACGGGGTCACGGCACCGTTCTGGTTCGCGTTCGCCGGCTCGGCTGCCTTCGTCGTCCTGCTCTGGCGGGAGATGACCCGCATCGCCCACGCCGACGAGCGGCCCCAGCCGGCCGGGAGCTGACCGTACGGCGACGGGCGGCCCCAGCCGGCCGGGAGCTGACCACGCCGACGAGCGGCCCCACCCGGTGCGTTGACCGACGGGCGGGGCCGCGAAGCCGGGTTCAGGACAGGAAGCTGCCGTACGGTCCGTTCAGGATCTGGGTCTTCTGGCTCTGGTTGAAGTGGGTGTCCGGATAGGAGTAGAACGACGCCGACATCGGCGTGCCGTCGGTCGAGGTCGAGTCGGGCAGGCCCAGGGCGTGGCCCAGTTCGTGGACCATGCCGCCGTACCACCGGTTCATCGGGCCGTTCACGCCCGCCGCGCCGTCGGCGTCGTGCTGGCAGAGGATGACCCAGCCGCCGCCGCCCCCGCCGCCCGCGCCCGGGCCCTCCGCGCTGATCAGTCCGACGTTGATCCAGCGGCTGTCCGGCGCCCGCAGGCTGAGCTTGCGCATCAGTTCCTGCTGCATGTTGAACACCGACCACCAGTATCGGTCGTTGCCGTTCGGGGTGTTCTCGTACCAGGACTTCACGTGGTCGCCGTTCACGACCTCGACCACCTGGTTGTTGAGCGTGAACGTCCGGCCCAGTTCCTGCCGGTAGTAGCGCTGCGCCTCGCGCATGACGTTGGCGATGCCGTCCGGCCACCGCTGGTCGAAGGCCACGTCGGACGGCTTCAGCCAGTAGACCCGGACGGTCCGCTGCTGGGGGGTGGACGGCGGTGTCGTAGTCGACGGACTTGCGGTCGGCGTGGTGGTAGCCGGCGGTGTCGTGGTACCGGTGCAGGTGACGCCGTTGAGGGTGAAGCCGGCCGGCACCGGGTTCGCGGTGGTCCACGAGCCGTTGAAGCCGAACGACGCGCTGCCGTCGGTGGCCAGCGCGCCGTTCCAGGTGGTGTTGACCGCCGTCACGGTGCTACCGCTCATGCTGACTCCGGCGTTCCACGCCTGGGTCACGGTCTGGCCGGCGGTGAACGACCAGCGCACCGTCCAGGAGGTCAGCGGATCGCCGAGGTTGGTGATGCCGACGTTGCCGGTGAAGCCGCCCGCCCACTGCGAGCCGACCGCGTAGGTGACCCGGCATCCGGCGGCGGCGGCGCTGGCGACGGCCGCTCCGGCGGTGACACCGGTGACGGTCGCGGCCAGCGCCAGGGCGAGGAGCTTGAACCGGGGTCTCTGAAGTCTCACTGCTGTCTCCCAGGGCTCGCGGCCAGCGGAGACCCGCTGGCGTCCGTCGCGTCTGCCCGGATGACGCATGAGGCGATCTGCAGCGAATGCTGTCACAGCGTTCGATGAGCGTCAATATATGACGCGCCGGCCGGTGGCTACCGGCCGGCGCGTCACCCCCAGGAGGTGAAGTCAGGCGTAGAAGCGGTAGACGGCCTGCGCCACGCACGCCGGCTTGGTGCCGCCGTCCACCTCGACGGTGAAGTCGGCGAGGAGCTGGACGCCGCCACCGGCGACGTCCTCCACCTCCGCCAGCCGCCCGGCGAGCCGGATCTTGGCGCCGACCGGTACGGGTGCCGGGAACCGCACCTTGTTCAGCCCGTAGTTCACGGCCATCCCGACGCCCTCGACCACCAGCAACTCGTTGAAGAGGGGAATCAGCAGCGACAGGGTGAGGTAGCCGTGCGCGATCGTCCGGCCGAAGGGCCCCGACTTGGCCCGCTCCGGGTCGACGTGGATCCACTGGTGATCGTCGGTGGCGCCGGCGAAGGCGTTGACCCGGTCCTGGGTGATCTCCAGCCAGTCGCTGTGTCCCAGGTCCGTGCCGGCCTTCGTCTTGAGCTCGGTCAGGCCCTGCACCGTGATGGTCATGGTGTCTCCTTGGCGTAGGCGTCGCGCAGCCGGTTCTTGAGAACCTTGCCGACGGCGTTGCGGGGTAGCTCGTCCACGAAGCGGAACGAGGCCGGGATCTTGTATTTGGCGATGCGGCCGAGCAGGAACTCGCGCAGGTCCTCCGCGTCGGCCCGCTGGCCGGGGCGCAGCGACACGACGGCGTAGCCGACCTCGCCCCACTTGGCGTCGGGCACGCCGAACACTCCGGCGTCGGCCACGGCGGGATGCTCGGCCAGGGCCTTCTCCACCTCGGCCGGGTAGATGTTCTCGCCACCCGAGATGATCATGTCCTTGACCCGGTCGACGAGGTACACGTAGCCGTCCCGGTCGGTCACGGCCACGTCGCCGGAGTGGAACCACACCCCGTCGTCGGTGAACGCGGCCGCGGTGGCCTCGGGCCGGCCCCAGTAGCCGGACATCACGTTCGGCCCGGCGACCAGCACCTCGCCCTTCTCACCCGGTCCCGCGTCGGTCAGATCCGGCCGCGCCACGCGGACCTGGGTGAAGAAGTGCGGCACGCCGGCCGAGCCGGCCTTGGCCAGCACCTGGGTACGGTCGAGCAGCAGCACCCCCGGCGACGCCTCGGTCATCCCGTAACCCTGCACGAAGGCCAGGCCGCGGCCCAGGTACGTGTGGATCGTCGCCTCGGGCACCGGCGCCCCGCCGCACATGAGCGTCCGCAGGCTGCTCAGGTCCGTGTCCGGCCAGCGCGGATGGGTGGCGAGGGTGTTGTACATCGCCGGTACGGCGAACATCAGCGTCACCCCGCGCTCCTCGATGAGCCGGAGCACCCGGCCCGCGTCGAAGGCGTGCTCCAGCACCACCCGGCCGCCCTTGAGCAGGGTCGGCATGCAGTTCATGTTCAGCCCGGCGGTGTGGAACAGCGGCGCCACCAGCAGCGTCACCTCGTCGCCGGCCAGGTCCGAGTCGACCACCACGTTGATGGCGTTCCAGGTGATGTTGCCGTGGGTCAGCACGGCGCCCTTGGGCGTGCCGGTGGTGCCGGAGGTGTACATGATGATGCAGGGGTCGTCGAGCGAGACGGCCTCGTCGACGACCGTGGTGGCGGTGCCGGCCAGCAGCTCCTGGTAGCCGTCGTCGAGCGCGAGCGCCCGGACCGGCGGCAACTCGGCCGCCACGGCGGCCAGCCGCGGGTCGTACACGAGGGTGCCGACGCCCGCGTCGGTGAGCTGGACGGCGAGCTCGGGCCCGGCGAGCCGGGAGTTGAGCGGCACGAAGACCGCGCCGAGCAGGCCGGTGGCGAACATCGTCTCCAGGAACGCCGGGTGGTTCGGCCCCAGGTAGGCGACCCGGTCGCCGGGGGACACACCGAGCCGGCCCAGCCCGTGCGCCACCCGCTGCACCCGCTCGTGCAGCTGCTGGTAGGTCCATGCCTCGTCGCCGTACTCGATGGCGACCCGGTCGGGCGTCTTGCGGGCCCGCCGTGCCGGCCACGAGCCGATTCCCTGGTTGCGCATGTGCAGCGTCCCTCCGCCGGGTGGGGCTCAGCTCTTGGCCAGCCCGAGGAGCCGGGCGGCGTTGTCCTTGAGGATCTTCGGTCGTACCTCGGGCTTGATCGGCAGCTTGTCGAAATCGGCGAGCCACCGGTCCGGGGTCAGCAGCGGGTAGTCGGAGCCGAACAGCACCTTGTCCTGCAGCAGCGTATTGGCGTACTGGACCAGTTGCGGTGGGAAGTATTTCGGCGACCACCCGGACAGGTCGATGTGCACCAGCGGCTTGTGGGTCGCCACGGCCAGCGCCTCGTCCTGCCACGGGAACGACGGGTGGGCCAGGATGATCGGCAGGTCCGGGAAGTCGGCGGCCACGTCGTCGACGAACATCGGGTTGGAATACTTGAGCCGGATGCCGCCGCCGCCCGGCGCGCCGGCCCCGATGCCGGTCTGTCCGGTGTGGAAGACCACCGGCACGCCCAGTTCCTGGATCGCCTCGTACAGCGGGTAGACCGCCCGGTCGTTGGGGTAGAACGCCTGCACGTTGGGATGGAACTTGAACCCGCGGACGCCGTGGTCGCGGACCAGCCGGCCGGCCTGCCGGGCGCCGAGCCGGCCCTTGGCGGGATCGATGCTGGCGAACGGGATGATCACGTCGGGGTGCCGGGCGCCGGCCTCGGCGATCTCCTCGTTGGCGATCGCCGGCACGCCGGTGGCGGCCTCCGCGTCGACGGTGAAGACGACGCAGGCCATCCGGCGTTCCCGGTAGTGGCCGGCGATCTCGTCGAGCGTCGGCAGTTTCCGGCCGCCGGTCTTGAAGTAGTCGTCGGACGCCGCCCGCAGGTCCTCCGCCAGCGATTCCGAACCGCGAGAGGAGACCTCGGCGTGGGTGTGCACGTCGATGGCGACCAGGTCGGCGACGTTCATGAGGGCATCACGATGCCGTACGTCTCGGGGCGCCGGCCCACGCTCGTCGGCCACGCCGCGGCGATGGCGTCGGCGCTCCACCCGCCGTCGGTGTACGCGCTGGCGATCTCCTGGGGGTGCGACCACAGTGACAGCTTGTCGCCGCCGATGCCGATGCACTGGCCGGTCACCTGGCGGGCGGCCGCCGAGGCGAGGAAGACGACCAGGCCGGCGCAGTCGTCGGCGGTGCCGAAGCCCTCACCCTTGCGCAGCGCGTCCGGCAGCGGCTCGCCGCGTTCCTCCCAGGCCTCGACGTACGGGGCGAACGCCGGGATGGTCCGGGTCATCGCGGTGGCGGCGTTGGGGACCACCGCGTTGACCGTGATCTGTGCCTTGGCCAGCTCCATGGCCCAGGTGCGCACCATCGCGGCGATGCCCGCCTTGGCCGCGGCGTAGTTGGTCTGGCCGAAGTTGCCGCGCTGGCCGGCGGGGGAGCCGGCCACGATGACCGTGCCGCCCTCGTTCTGCTCCCGCATGCGCTGCGCGGCGGCCCGTACGCAGGTGAACGTGCCGCGCAGGTGGACCCGCACGACGGCGTCGAATTCCTCGTCGGACATCTTCCACAGCACCCGGTCGCGCAGGATGCCCGCGTTGGTGCACATGATGTCGAGGCGGCCGAACTCGCTGACCGCCCGGTCGACGAGGCGCTGCGCCGCGTCGGCGTCGCCGACCGCGACCACCTCGGCGACCGCGCGGCCGGCGGGCAGTTCCGCGACGGCCCGCTTGGCCACGTCGGCGTCGATGTCGTTGATGACGACACTGGCGCCGGCCGCGGTCAGCGCCCGGGCGTACGCGAGGCCGAGGCCCTGCCCGCTGCCGGTGACGACGGCGACTTTTCCGGTGAGATCCATGGATTCCTCTTCTTCAGCGGGTCGGTTTCTTCAGCGGGTCAGTCGGTGGGCAGGTAGACGGACTTGGTCTGCAGGTACTCGTCGAGACCCTCGGGGCCGTTCTCCCGGCCGTGCCCGGACCGGCCGTAGCCACCGAACGGCAGGGCCGCGTCGAGCACCGCCCAGGAGTTGACCCAGACGATCCCGGCGCGCAGCTTCGCGGCGACCCGGTGCGCGCGGGCGACGTCGTTGGTGTGCAGGCCGGCCGCGAGCCCGTACGGGGTGCCGTTGGCCATCGCGACCGCCTCGTCCTCGGTGTCGAAGCGCTGCACGGTGAGCACCGGTCCGAAGATCTCCTCCTGGACCACGCGGGCGTCGTCGGCCACGTCGGCGAGCACCGTGGGGGCGTAGTAGTAGCCGCCGTCGATGTCCAGCCGGTGCCCGCCGGCGACCACCCGTCCCTCGCCGAGGGCGATGTAGCGCTCGACGTTCTCCAGGTGGTGCGGGCCGGCCATCGGGCCGACCACGGTGGATTCCTGCCGCGGGTCGCCGACCGGCACGTGGGTGGCCGCCTCGGCGAGCGCGCCGAGCACGGTGTCGTACAGGTCGCGGTGCACGAGCAGGCGGGTGCCGCCCATGCAGAACTGGCCGGTGTTGAACACGAAGCCGCCGACCGCCGCCTCGATGGCGCGGGCCACGTCGGCGTCGGCGAAGATGATCTGGGCGCTCTTGCCGCCGAGCTCCATCGTGGTCGGGGTGACCCGGGCGGCCGCCGCGGTGGCGACCTTGGCGCCGGTGGCGGTCGAACCGGTGAAGGCGATCTTGTCGACGCCGGGGTGCTCGGCCAGGGCCGCCCCGGCCGCGCCGCCGCCGGTGACCACGTTGAGCACGCCGTCGGGCAGCCCCGCCTCGGTGAGCAACTCGGCCAGCCGCAGGGCGGTGAGCGGGGTGTCCTCGGCGGGCTTGTGCACGACGGTGTTGCCGGCCGCCAGCGCCGGGGCGATCTTGCTGGTGGACAGGATCAGCGGAAAGTTGAACGGGCTGATCGCGCCGACCACGCCGATCGGCTCGCGCAGGGTGTAGGCGAACCCGGGCCGGCGGATGCTGCGGGTGGCGCCCTCGACGGTGCCGGCCAGGCCGCCGTAGTAGGTGAAATGGTCGACGGTGTCGCCGAGGTCGACCATCCGGGCGAAGGTGATGGGCTTGCCGGTGTCGATGCTCTCCAGCTGGGCCAGTTCCTCGCGGTGCTCCTGCAGCGTGGCGGCGATCTTGAGCAGCACGTCGCCGCGCTCGCGGGCGCTCAGCCGCGGCCACGGGCCCTCGTCGAAGGCGACCCGGGCGGCGATCACGGCGGCGTTGATGTCGGCGGCGTCGCCCTCGGCCACGGTGGTGATCCGGGTGCCGTTGGCCGGGTTGATCACGTCGCGCCGGCGGCCGGCGACGGCGTCGCGCCAGCCGCCGCCGATGTAGAGCCGGCCGGGTGCCACGGCCGGGGCGGATGTCTCGCGTACGGGTTCCTGGGTCTGGGTCATGGTGTGCTCCCTCGGCGGGCGGGTATCAGAAGTGCAGGACCGGCTTGATGACACGGCCGGCGTGGATGTCGTCGGCGGCTTGCTGGATCTGGTCGAACGCGTACGAGGTGATGAGCTTCTCCACCGGCAGCCGGCCCTGGGCGTGCAGGCGCACCATGGCGGGGATCAGCGACTGGGTCTGCGCGTCGCCGATGGTCACGCCGACCAGGCTGCGGCCCGGCAGCATCGCGTTGACGTCGACCGGAACGGTGGTGCCGAACGGCGGCGCGCCCACGAACGCGAAGATGCCGCCGGCCGCGAGCCCGGCGATGCCGGCGCTGATCAGGGCCGGCACGCCGGTGGCGTCGAGAACGCGGTCCACCCCGCGCCCGCCGGTGAGCTCGGTGAGCGCCGCGGCGAGGTCCGTGCCGGTGGTGTCGATCGTGTCGGTGGCGCCGAGCTCGCGGGCCAGCTCGAGGCGCTGCGACACCCGGTCGACCGCGATGATCCGGTCGGCGGGGCTGAGGGCGGCGGCCATCACGGCGCTGAGGCCCACGCTGCCCGCGCCGAGGATGGCGATGCTCTGGCCCGGGCCGGGCTTGAGCACGTTGACGATCGTGCCGAAGCCGGTGACCACGCCGCAGCCGAGCGGGGCGAGCACTTCCAGCGGGGTGTCGGGGCCGACCTTCACGACGCTGCGCTCGTCGACCAGGGCGTGCCGGGCGAACGAGGACTGCCCGAAGAAGGAGCCGTGCATCTCGCCGCCGTCGGCGTCGGTCAGGGGCGCCGTACCGTCGGGGCGGGCGCCGGCGAGCAGGTTGCGCGGCAGCCAGGTCTCGCACAGCGCGGGCCGGCCGTCCCGGCAGGCATCGCAGGTGCCGCACGAGGTGAACGACAGCAGCACGCGGTCGCCGGGTGCGACGGAGGCGACCGCCGCGCCGACGGCCTCGACCACGCCGGCGCCCTCGTGGCCGAGGACTCCCGGCAGCGGGAACGGAATGAACCCGGCCTGCACGGTCAGGTCGGTGTGGCACATGCCGGCGGCGACCATGCGCACCACGACCTCGTGGTCGGCCGGCCCGTTCAGGGTGATTTGTTCGATGGTGAAGGGCTTGCCGGCGCCGGCTACGGCGGCCGCGGCGGTAACGAGCGACATGGTGCCTCCTGCGGTCTCAATTCATCTGGTTGACCGTCTGGCTATCAGGAATCCTGATTGCTAGTTTGTAGCTTGCCCGTTACGGCGTCGTCAACAGCGGCTCGCGGATCGGGCGAAATGTCCGTATCTCCCAAGAGCTCGTATCTCACGCTGGATCCGCATCTCAAGAAGGAGTCGAAGCATGGCCGGCCCGCCGTCCCTGACCACGTACCTGGTGAAACAGGTGGAATCGGCCATCCGGGCGCGATTGGACGTGGCCCTGCGGCAGCACGGCGTCACCACGGTGCAGTACACCGCGCTGACCGTGCTGCAGCACCGCGGCGACCTGTCCTCGGCGCAGCTGTCCCGGCGCTGCTTCGTCCGGCCGCAGACCATGCACGAACTCGTCGTCACCCTGGAACGGCAGGGCCTGATCCTGCGCCACCCGAGCGCCGACCGGCGGCACGTGCTGCTCGCGCAGCTCACCCCGGCCGGCGCCGCCAAGCTCGCCGAATGCCGCGCCGACGCCGACCTGATCGAACGGGAGATGCTCGCCGATCTCACCGAGGCGGAGCAGGCCACCCTGCGCAAGCTGCTGGAACGTTGCCACCTGGCGCTCGCCCACCCGATGGGCGACACCGCCTGATCCTGACCCCCGTACCCGAAGGAGCCTTTGATGCCCACCACCTCCGTCGCCGGCACGACCGTGCACTACCGCACCGCCGGGGCCGGCCCGGCGCTGGTCCTCGTGCCCGGCACCGGGCTGTCCGCCGACCTCAACTACGGCCACCTGCTGGACGCGTTCACCGGTGACCGCACCGTGGTCCTGGCCGACTACGCCGGCGGCGGCGAGACCACCGACCCCGGCGGCGAGCTCACCCTCGACCTGCTCGCCGAGCAGATCGCGGCGGCGACCGCCGCGGCCTCGCCGGACGGCCCGGTCGACATGGTGGGCTTCTCGCTCGGCGCCGTCGTCGCCGCCGCGGTGGCCGGCAGCCGTCCCGACCTGGTCCGCCGGCTGGTGCTGGTGGCCGGCTGGCCGGACCCCGAGGACGGCCGGCACCAGCTGCTGATGGACGTGTGGTCCCGGCTGGAGGCCACCGACCACGACCTGCTCAACCGGTTCCTGCAGGTGCAGTGCTTCAGCGCGCCGTTCCTGCACGGGCTGGGCGCGGAGGGCCTGCGGCAGTTCGTCGAGAACGGTCCGCCGATCACCCCCGGCATGCGCCGGCACCTCGAGGTCGACCGCACCGCCGACCTGCGCCCCCTGCTGCCCCGGATCACCGCGCCGACGCTGGTGGTCGGGCTGACCCGGGACCAGGTCGTGCCGGTCGAGCGGGCCCGGGCGCTGCACGACGCGATCGCCGGCAGCCAGTACGCCGAGATCGACAGCGGCCACGTGGTGGTCTTCGAGCGCCCGGCCGAGCTCCTCGACGCGGTCCAGAAGTTCCTGCTCGCGGAGTAGGCCGTGGACTCGGTGGCCAGCCGGGTGCTGGCGGTGCTCGGCGCGTTCGGCGCCGACCACCGGAACCTGTCGCTCACCCAGCTCAGCCGGCGCACCGGCCTGCCGCTGGCCACCACCCACCGCCTCGTCGGCGAGCTGGCGGCCTGGGGTGCGCTGGAACGCGACGCCCAGGGCCGGTACCGGATCGGCCTGCGGCTGTGGGAGGTCGGCTCGCTCGCCCCGCGCGGCCTCGGCCTGCGCGAGATGGCCCTGCCGTTCCTGGAGGACCTGTACGAGGCCACCCACGAAAACGTGCAACTTGCCGTGCTCGACGGCGCCGACGTGGTCTACGTCGAGCGCTTCGCCGGCCGTTCCTCGGTCGGGGTGCGCACCCGGGTCGGCGGCCGGTGGCCCGCGCACAGCACCGGCGTCGGCCTGGTGCTGCTCGCGTACGCCGCCGCCGGGACGCAGGAGCGCTACCTGGCCGGGCCGCTGGCCCGGTTCACCGACCGGACCATCACCGACCCGGACCGGTTGCGCCGGGAACTGGCCCAGGTCCGGCGCTGCGGGTACGCGGTGAGCGACGGTCAGGTGACCCTGGACGCGCTGTCGGTGGCCGCGCCCGTGCACGGCACCGCCGACGACGTGGTGGCGGCTCTGTCCATTGTGGTCCGGGCGGGCTCGGTCGCACCGGCGGCGCTGGCTCCGGCGGTCCGCACCGCCGCCCGTGGCATCTCGCGCGCGCTCCGGGCGCAGCCGCAATCCTTCCGCTCAATGGAAGGTCCGTAGCGACCGGAGCCGGCCGGCACCGATCGTCGGAGTGACACACGTCGCAGGGGAACGGGAGACGCCGATGACCGACTTTGTCCGCAACCAGTGGTACGTCGCCGCCTACAGCGAGGAGGTCGGGGAGCCGCTGCTCGGCCGGACGATCCTCGGCGAACCGATCGTTCTCTACCGCACCCAGGACGGCACCGCCGTGGCGCTGAGCGACCGGTGCGTGCACCGCCGGTACCCGCTGTCGCTGAGCGGCCGGGACGGCGACCGCATCGTCTGCGGCTATCACGGCTTCACCTACGAACCCAGCGGCGCCTGCGTCTACGTGCCCGGGCAGACCCGGATCCCGCGCACCGCCCGGGTGCCCGCCTACCCGGTCGTGGAACAGGACTCGCTGGTCTGGGTGTGGATCGGCGAGCCGGAACGGGCCGACGCCGGCACCATCCCCCGGGTGCCCTGGCTGTCCTCGCCGGCCTACACCACGGTGCGGGGGATGGAACCGCTGGCCGCCCGGTACGGCCTGCTGGTGGACAACCTGCTCGACCTGTCCCACGAGACGTACCTGCACGGCGGCTACATCGGCACCCCGGAGGTGGCGGAGACGCCGATCACCACCGAGGTCGACGAGGGCGCCGGCATCGTGCACGTGCGACGCCGGATGAAGGATGTCGAGTGCCCGCCGTTTTATGCGAAGTCCACCGGCATCGAGGGGCGCATCGACCGCTGGCAGGACATCGAATACCACCCGCCGGGCCTGTACCTGCTGCACAGCCGGATCGCGCCGACCGGCGTCGAACCCGGCCCGGACGGCGACGACAGCGCCGCCTGCCACGCCGAGATCGTCTACGCCATCACCCCGGAGACCGCGAACAGCACCCTGGACTTCTGGATGGTCGCCCGCGACTTCGCCGTCGGCGACGAGGAAGTCTCGGACTACCTGGCGAAGAGCAACCACACCGTAGTCATGCAGGACGTGGTGGCCCTCAACGCCCTGGAACTGGCGATCGCCGGCGAGCCGGACGGCTACCAGGAGCTGAGCATCAACATCGACACCGGCGGGCTGGCCGCCCGGCGCCTGCTGCGGAAGCTCGCGGGTGCATGAGCGATGGCACCGGGTGGAGGCTGCGGGGGAAGGGCCTGGAGCGCGTGCGGGAGGTGGGCTCAGCATGAGCGGCTGCGCCGGGTGGAGGCTGCGGGGGAAGGGCCTGGAGCGCGTGCGGGAGGTGGGCAGAGCATGAGCGGCTGCGCCGGGTGGAGGCTGCGGGGGAAGGGCCTGGAGTGCATGCGGGAGGTGGGCACAGCATGAGCGGCACCGTCTACCGGATCGTCTGGGCGCCGGGCTCGGACCGGTTGCACGGCACCTGCCACTGCGGTGCCGAGCACGACGCCGACGATCCGGTCGAGATGTGGCAGTGGCTGCTGGCGCACCCGGACCACGCCGTGGCCGCGCCGGACGGGCGGGCCCGATGATCGAGATGATCCTGGAACGGGTGGAGCCGCTGGCCGACGGTGTGCGAGGGCTGACCCTGCGGGCGGCGGACGGCGGCGAGCTGCCGCCGTGGCGCCCGGGCGCCCACGTCGACCTGGTGCTGGAACCCGGGCTGGTGCGGCAGTACTCGCTCTGCGGCGACCCGGCCGACCGGCACCGCTGGCGCTTGGCCGTGCTGCGCGAACCTGCGGGCCGGGGCGGCTCCCGGCACGTCCACGAGCGGCTGGCGCCGGGCATGAGACTGCCCGTGGACGGCCCGCGCAACCACTTCGAGCTGCTGCCGGCCCGCGAGTACCTCTTCATCGCCGGCGGCATCGGGATCACCCCCATCCTCCCGATGGTCGCCGCCGCCACGGCGAACGGGGCCGACTGGCGGCTGCTCTACGGCGGCCGCCAACGCACGTCGATGGCCTTCCTGGACCTCCTGAACCGCTACGGCGACCGGGTCGGCGTGCGGGCCCAGGACGAAACCGGCCTGCTCGACCTGAGCCCGCTCGACACCCCGCGCCCGGACACCCTGGTGTACTGCTGCGGGCCCGAACCGCTGCTCGCCGCCGTGGAGGAGCGCTGCGCCGGTTGGCCGGAGGGCGCCCTGCGGACCGAACGGTTCGCCGCGCGGCCGGCGGCGCCGGCCGTCGACCACGACATCGAGGTGGTGCTGCGGCAGAGCGGCCGGACGGTACGGGTGCCCGCGGGCATCTCCATCCTCAAGGCCGTCGAGCAGGACGGGGTCACCGTGCTCTCCTCCTGCGGGGAGGGCACGTGCGGCACCTGCGAGACCGGCGTCCTCGACGGGGAACCGGAACACCGCGACTCGGTGCTCACCGAGTCGGAGCGCGCCGCCGGTGACGTCATGATGATCTGCGTGTCCCGGTGCCGGGGGCGGAGCCTGGTGCTCGACCTCTGACATCCCTGGTACGGCAGCCGCCGTTCGCGATCATGTTTGGAATGCGAGGTTGGGGCGGCGGGTGCCGGGAGTGCCGGCGCTGGCCTTTTGGTGTGGCCTTCGCTGGCCTTTTGGTGTGGCCTTGGTGGTGATGTTGTCGAGCCGGGGCCAGTCGTTGAGTCGTTCGCCTTTTGGATCCGGCGCCGGCTGGGCGGCACTGCCAGGCGGCTCAGTGGCGGTTCAGCGGCGGGCGGTGGTAGGCGGTTCAGTGGCGGCTCAGCGGCGGGCGGTTCAGTGGCAGGCAGCTGAGCGGCAGGCAGCTGAGCGGCAGGCAGCTGAGCGGCAGGCAGCTGAGCGGCAGGCAGCTCAGCGGCAGGCCTTCCGGCGGCGATGACATCGGGCGCGGCGATGGGTCTTGCCATCTGGCCGGTGGTGCCGATGTGTTGCCGCTGGCCCCGACCGGCTGGGTGCCCCTCTTTAGGTTCCCGGTCTCATCCGGAACCAGCACGGCGTTCGGATCGCCGAGCAGCTGTATTGCCGAGCAGCTGTATTGCCGAGCAGCTGTATTGCCGAAACGTTGTGTTGCCGAGCGGTTGTGTTGTCGAGCCGCTGCATACCAGGGCTCGCGCGTCGTCGCGGGCGGCGTCGGTGTCCCACCTCGCCCGGTACAGCCGTGGTGTCGCGTCCGGGCGGGCATGTCCAGCGGGTGCCATCGGCGCCCTGCCCGCCTCGAGGATGCCGGGTCGGGCGGGTCGGCACGGGGTTATCCACAGGCCCCCATCCTGTCGTACGGATGTGCCAAATTGGTCGGGTGTTGGAGCTGTTGTCCGAGACCCGCCGCGCGGCTGCCGCGTGCGCCGCGGCCCCTGCCTGGGCAGTCTCGGACCGCGATCTGGTCGAGTGCCTGCAGCAGTCCTGGGCCGCGGTGCAGCAGCTCACCGCAGTGACCGCGCATCTGATCCAGCAGGCGCAAGCACAGGGTTTGCCGCAGGCGCACGCGGCGACCAGCACCGCGGTGTGGCTACGCCATCAGCTCCGGGTCAGCCCTGGCGCGGCGGTGCGGCTGGTCAAAATCGCCGAGGCTCTGCACGCGCGGCCGGTGCTGGACACCGAGGTGTGCGCGGGCACGGTCTCCGCCGACCACGCCACGGCCATCGCGGCCAAGATCGCGGACCTGCCGGCCGAGGTGGGCCGGGAGGTCACCGACAAAGCCGAGGTCATGCTGGTGGACTGGGCCGACGACTTCGACCCGGCAACCTTGGGCAGACTGGGCGGACGGATCTTGGAGCATGTCGCCCCCGAGGCCGCCGAGCAACGCGAGGCTGATTTCTTGGCCCGCCAAGAAGCCCGAGCCCACCACCGGCGGGCATTCACCCTCAGCCCGCTCGGCAACGGCCAAGTTCGGCTGTCCGGCTACCTCGACGTCACCGGCGCCGGCGCCGTCACCGCCGCCCTGGACCCGCTGTGCCATCCCCGGTACGACCCGGCAGAGGAACGCACCCCGGCGCAGCGGCGCGCGGACGCGTTGGTGGACATCTGCATCGGTGCGTCGCGCGGTGGATCGGATCTGCCAGGCCAAGGCCGTGATCCGGTGCAAATGGTCGTCACGATCCCATTCACCACGCTGACCGAACCGCCCGCGAACACCGAGCCAACCGCCGCCACCACCGCCACCACCGCCACCACCGCCGCCGCCACCGCCGCTACTGGCTCGGCCGCTACTGGCTCGGCCGCTACTGGCTCGGCCGCTACTGGCTCGGCCGCTACTGGCACCGCCGCCACCGGGGGTCAGACCCGCGACCGAGCGCCCCAGACAGGCGCCCACACCAACACCAGGCCACACGGCCATGGCAGCGCCGGAAACGGGGTGGGCTGGCTGGATACCGGAGCCCCGATCAGCCCAGCCGAAGCCCGACGCCTCGCCTGCGACGCCCACATCGTGCCCGCCGTCCTCGGCGGCGACAGCCAAGTCCTCGACCTCGGCCGCGCCCGACGACTGTTCACCGGCCCGCTCCGCCGCGCACTCATCCTGCGCGACCACGGGTGCGCTTTCCCGCACTGCGATAGACCCGCCCGCTGGACAGAGGGACACCACCTGATCCCCTGGGCGGACGGCGGCACCACCACCCTGGCCAACGCCTCCCTCGTCTGCCGCCGACACCACCGCCTGCTGCACAACGACAGCGGCTGGCAGGCCCGTCTCGGCCCCGACGGACACCCCGAATTCCTCCCACCGGCCACCCTCGACCCCGAACGCCGCCCCCAACGCAACCTCTACCACCGCCGCCAATGAGCCCACCATGCAGCGCCGAACCGCCCCCGGGAGCACTCCCGGCAACCCCTTCACGACCTGAACGTCGGCCTCCCACGTCGGCTGTCCATGCGGGTCTTGCACGTCGGCTGTCCGTGCGGGTCTTGCACGTCGGTCTTGCACGTCGGCTGTCCGTGCGGGTCTTGCACGTCGGTCTTGCACGTCGGCTGTCCATGCGGGTCTTGCACGCCGGTCTTCTACGTCGGTCTCCCATGCCGGCCTTCCACGCCGGCCGGGTCGGCTCGTCGCCGAGCATCGCGACCAGATCTACCTGGCACGCAGCCAGACAGGGTTCAAGACCAGGTGGCAATCCTGACGACCCGCGCCACCGACAGCCGCAACCGAACCGAACCGTCAACAATGACCGAGCCGACAACAACGACCGAGCCGACAACAACGACCGAGCCGCCCCGCGGACTCTGATCGAGTCGACCGCCAACGAAACCCGCCTTGGGCTGCCGCGCGTTTTCCGGACAGTGCTTTTAGCGTGTTTTCACGCCGCTAATGTGTTGTCCGTGCGTCCGCTGAGAATTTCGTACGGCGTCTTATAGCCGAGCGCCGAGTGGATCCTTTGGCGATTGTAGTACAGTTCGACATAGCGCACAATAGCGTCTCGTGCGTGGGCTTTCGTCGGGAAGACGGTCCGGTTGACCATCTCATTTTTCAGGCTGGCATTGAACGATTCTGCTAGGGCGTTGTCCCAGCAGACCCCCGTACGGCCGACCGAGGACCGCAGACCGAGTTTCTTCAGCGTCCGGCGATACTCGTGCGACATGTATTGGCTGCCGCGATCAGAGTGGAAGATCGCACCTTTCGGTATGGTGATGTTACGGGCCGCCATCTCAATAGCGTCGACGACCAACTCGGTGCGCATGTGGTCCGCGACCGC
>NZ_QHHV01000217.1:0-6515 GCF_003947245.1 Actinoplanes sp. ATCC 53533
TCAGATAGCACGCTACCGCCGCCACGGCGAAGGCCAGAAACAGCGGATTCGGTAGCGCGTCCACGATGCGCTGCACCGGCGTTCCGACCTGGTCACGCACGCGGTAAGTGTTTGGCGGCAGGGTTCTTCCCAACCCGGCGGCCAAGCCGAGCCCGGCCGCCATGACAAGGACCTCGACCCACGCGATGCGCGCGAAGATGTGCGCCTGCCCGCGGGCCAACGCGGGCATGGACACCCGCCGATGCCACCAGCCGAAACCACCTAAACCGGCCAGTGCTACCGCTTTGAGGCCCACAACCGCCGCATAGGCAGACGATAGATCCTCCCAAGAGCTGAACCGTAACGGCGCCGTGATCAATCCGGTGAACCCGATGAGGACAAAACAGCACAGCGCCAGCGCAGAGAACCTGCGCACAGATTCGCTCAGCGCCGTGGCTGACCGTCGCCGAATCAGCAGCAGCGCCACCAGCGCGCCGATCCACAACACCGCCCCACCCACATGGATGACCATGGCCGCCACGGCGACCTGATGGTTCGCCCGACTGGCGGCATGCCCGGTGAACGCCGACGGCAAAGCCGCCACCACGGCAAGCACCGCCACCAACGCCGTCGCGGTCACCGAGGAAACGGCCCGACAGGCGGCGGCTATCACGACGGCCAAACCCAACGACACCAGCAGCGCCTGTCCCGGCGGCAGCTCCAGAAGGATGATTTTCATGTTCTCTCGCGTCATCGCTGTGGCAACCGGCGCACCGACAAGCGTCGAGATGGTGAAGCAAATCGTCATCGTTGTCACGACGACCCAGGCCAGCGCCGACCACGACGCGGCCCGTACCCAGCCACTTGCCTCCTGGGACACCAGCAAGGGCCCCGGCCCAGACTTCGTGACCACATGTTCGCCCGGAACCAAGAAGGCCGCGGCGACCAGACAGCCGACGGTGGCCACGGCGGCAGCGTGCATCCCCAACCGTGACAACGGCAGCATCCACGGCGACAAACCCGGATCGTCATACGGTTGGTTGTAGGCCGCCCAGATCGATCCACCCCACCACAAGACGGCCGCGCAGACCGACGCCGACACCACAGCGGCGACAACCAGGGCGGGGCCTCGACGACGAAGAGGTCCAGGCCCGCCCAGTTCCACCGTCCGCTTCAGCACGGACATGGCCTGAGACCCTTCCCGGCGAGTCGCCCGAAGGGATCGCGGCTCTGTACCTGCCCGGGACGAGACGAGACGCGCGGCCCCGCCGATATGGTGCCTGACTTCATCGTGATCCTCTCGCCGAGCACGGCGGCTATCAAGCTTCGCCGGATTCTCCGCAGCACGCCGGAGAGCGGGCAGTCACCCACACCCCCAGCTACGGCTCGTCCGCCCCACCGGATCGCCGAGACCGGCCGACGTCAGCGCTTCGTAAGATTCAGCCGATACGTTGGCCGAAGGAACGGCGGTGCCGGTCGACCGCGTCCGTCGCCTTGCGGCCCTCACGGGGCGACGGCGCTGCCGAATACCCGCGGAGGGCTTCGGCAGCGCCGTACGGAGACGCGCTTGATCCGAAGATCAGTGTCCGGCCTGTCGGATCAGGTAGTCGCGAACCAGTTCTTCAGTCGGGGGACGCGGCGCAGTAGGAGTTGGTCGAGCAGCAGAATGACGACCAGGGAGACGCCGAACAGTGGCAGCAGCACGGCCAGGCCGACGATCACCAGGGCCAGTAGTGGTGTGGTGCGCAGCGGTAGCCGGCCGCGGGGGGCGCCGAGGGTGCCGGCGCCCTTGGGACGGCGGCGCCACCACATTAGCGGCCCGGTGACACACATGAAGATCACGCCAAGGCAGAACGCGATGGTGATCCAGAACGTGAGGGTGCCGAAGCGGCGGCCTTCGTGCAGGGAGATGCCCTGGGCGACGACCTTCGCCAGGACCGGATAGTCGCGGTAGCCGTAACTGGACACCACCGTGCCGCCGTAGCGGTCCACGTGCACCGTGCGTTCACGGCCGGGGTCGTTGAACGCGTATCCGATCACCGAGTACACGCCTTTGTCGTCCTCGGGCAGGGCGATGGTCAGCGGGCGGGCGAGGCCTTCGCGTTGGGCGACGGTGACGGCGGTGTCGATGCTGGCCGTCGACCGTTCGTCGCCGGGAGTGGATTGAGGCACGGTGGTGTTACCCAGCGCCCAGGGGACGTCGTGGCTGTGCGGCAGCGACTCGTCCAGGGTCGAGGTCGGGTTGCTCAGCGCGCCGGGGTCGTCGCTCCACAGCGAGCTGCCGCCGGCGGTGGCCAGCTGTTGTGCTTTCTCCCCCCAGATCCCGGTCCAGGGCAGACCGGTGACCAGCAGGGCCAACAGGCCGACGCCGAGTACGGCGCCGACCGCGGCATGGCGGTGGCGCAGCAGCGCGCCCTTGGCCTTCGCGGCGGCCTGCCGTGCACGGTTGCGCCGGCCGCGGACGAACAGTATGTAGCCGGTGATCGCCATGACCAGCGCCCAGCACGCGGCGAGTTCGATGACCGCGTCGCCGACCGGGCCGGCCATCAGTTCGCCGTGCAGGCGCACCGCATATCCGGACAGGGTGGTGTCGGGGTTGAGTGAGCCGAGGACGGTGGCGTCCCACGGGTTGACGTAGACGTCCAGGGGTTCACCGTCCACGGTGGTGGAGAACGCGGTCGGCTGGTCGAGCGCGGATGGTTCGGTCATCGACACCAGGGTCGCGTCGGGGTGGGCGGTGGTGACCGCGGCGAGCTGGCTGTCGTAGGACTGCCGTGCGTCCGCCTGTGCGCCGGCAGGTGGTTTGACGGTCATGACGTCGGCGTTGAGCATCGGTTCGAGCTGGAAGCGCAGCAGGTAGATCAGGCCGGTGACGGCCAGCAGCAGCAGGACCGGGACGACCAGGAAGCTGGCGTAGAAGTGCCACCGCCAGAATGCTCGGAACCAGCCTTTGCCCCGGGGACGAACCGGCGTTGCCCGCGTGGCGGTGGCAGATGTGGTTTCGCCGGATGCGGCGGCATCGGCGTCGGTGGTGGTGAGGGCGCCCGCGCGGGACGAGTCGTTGCTGACAGTGTCGACGGGTTGCGGCGACGCCGCCGGATCAGAAATAGACACGGAATCTCCAGTCCAAGAAGGCATGAAAGTTCGATCCGCGGGCCGAGCCGGTGGCACCCGTCGCCGGGGTCTGCCGTACCAGCGTGTGGGGGCACCGACCGCAGCCGGGTCGGCCGGGTTTAAACGGCACGGCCGGGTCTAGACGGCACGGAGGACCCGGCAATACCGGAGCCGGTCGGCCCGCAGGAGGAAGTCAGCCGCGGCGGATCAGAACGCCACGGTGGTGATCGGAACTTTCGCCACTGGAGGGCCACGCCGGACAATGGCTGTCGGCGGGGATACGCGGTTCAGGAGAGCTCGATCCGGCCACCGCGGGGGCCGGCAAGGCTGGTGGGGAGCGTCGTCCTCGCTGGACAGCCCCATACGGACAACCGCGAGCAGCGCCCGCACCACATGGACGGCGGCACGCGCGACCGGTCGGGCCATCAGCACGACTGTCCGCCACACCATGCGTTCCCCGACTGACAGCCAGATACCCAGCACCGCGGCGGCTGCCAGGTGCGCCACGATCATCGCCGGCCGTGTCGCCAGCATCTCGCCGGTGAGGTGTTGCACCGGGTGGGGTGCGGAGGCGAAGCCGGGCTCGGCGGTCATCGACATACCGGGCATGATCGGATGCATCGAGACGGCGTCCATGCCGGCCATCGGCACCGAACTGTGCCCGGCCAGCACGGTCAAGGCGCTGTGCATCAGCAGTTGTCCACCGCACAGCAGCGACACGATGCGCCGGGTCGACGCGGGCCGCCGGAGAAACATCGACAACCCTGCCGTGCACGCCACTGTCAACGCGCTCAGCGTCAACGGGCCAGGGGGCTGACCGCCTCCAAGCATGTGGGCGATGGTGCTGACGCCCGCGATCACGCAGGCCAGCACCGCGGCGCGAGTGATCCGCAGAACCGCACCTGCACCCAGCTCCGCCGACACGCCGGTCACCATACCGACAACCGACGCGGAGTCGGACCTGCCAGGCCCGGCAGGTCGAATGGTGTGAAACGGGGAAAGCGCCTCGAACCCGCGTTCCTCCGCTCTCGCCACCACACCGTTGTCGTTGCCGGGTCGACCGCGGCGGTCACAGTCGCAACGGTGTCCGGCATGTTGCTCGGTACGGATCGCCGCAGCGTTCCGTTCAATGGCCAGCGGCGTTGCTTGTCCCGGCCTCCCAGCGGCAGAAGTGGCGCTACAACATGTGAGGGGCGACACATCGTGTCTCGGGAACTTTCCGCCCGGCGGGCGCGACCCACAAATTGGCGTACCTCTGCCGTGTTGCTCGTCCCGTTAGTGAAGGAGATCGTCCGGTGCGTTTCACCATTGCCGTGCGTGCCCGTCGGGTGCTGTTCGCCGCCGCCGGTGGGGTGGTCGCCGCCGGCGTACTCGCCACTCCAGCCCTGGCACATGTCGAGGTTGACGCGGACAAGGCGCAGGCCGGGGCGCAGAACGTGACCTTGACCTTCACCGGGGAAGCGGAATCAGTCACTGCCGGGATCGTCTCCGAACGCGTGGTGCTTCCCGCCGGCATCAACCCAGCGGACGTACAGCTGGGAAAGGCGCCGAAAGGCTGGAAGCTCACGCCTGGCGCAGATGGTGTCACCGCCGCCGGGCCGGCGCTCAAACCGCGACAGGACGCGGTGTTCGCGCTCGTCGTCGCCCAACTGCCGGCCGACAGCACCACACTGGTGTTCAAGACCGTGGAAAGCTACAGCGACGGCAAGGTCTCCCGGTGGATCGATGTGCCCGAGGAAGGCCAGCCCGAACCGGACAACCCCGCGCCAGTGCTGAAGGTCAAAGCGGCCGCTGCCCCGGCGACCACGAGCGCCGCCCCGCCCACCGCACAGCCGTCAAGCCAGCCGATACCGTCACCGGCGGTCAGCACCACGCCAGCAGTCGCCTCTATTGACGCCGGCTCCGACGACTCGCGTACCGGCCTGTGGATCCTGCTAGGTGTGGTGGTGGTTGCTATGGCCGCGACGGCGCTGCTCCTGGCACGTCGACATGGTCGGACATCTCGCCCATGATGGACACTTCCGTCGCCACGTTTCCGGCAATCATGGGTTGCGCGGGCGACGGGCGGTGAGGACCGCCCTCCGGATCGGACGTCGAGCAGGGCCACTGTGACGACCACTGCGCCCGTCAGGTGAGACACCTGGGAGATGGCGGTGGTGCGGTCGTCTCGCCTTCAAAGCGCGTCTACCTCTTCGTCGAAACGCGCCGCCGCCCGTTGGACCCGCTGCGCGGCCTGCTGGCACGCCAGCTCCCGAGCCGCGACAACCAGGGTGTCATGCAGGGCGATGACGGCTGCGGCGATGCGCTGCACCCGGTTGGCGCAGCCCCCTACCCGCTGAGGGCCGGCCGGGCGGTGCGTCCACACGGCCAGCAGGCGGTCGGTGGCCGCGGCGCCGATGCGGATCCACTCGGCCAGCAGCGGCACCCGCACTGTCACCGGCGTGCCCACAGGCAGGGCGGCGGCGATGTCCGCGGCGGTGCCGAACTCACACTGGAGCTCAGTGAGCAACTCGTCGACGTCGGGCGACTGCACCATTCGTATGGTGGCGTTCTATATGTCCCCGGTCGCCTGGCTGCCCACGATATTCGCAGCAATGGGAGTGATGCCCTGGGCGGCTCGCTCATGGCCGGTTCCATAGATCGGTCGGCTGAGGAGGCGGTCTTCCGGGTCCACGCCACCGCCTGCGGCCGGCCACCGCGCGGTAGCCGCAGCCGCCACGCCGCGTTCGTCGACACCAGCCCCCTGACGGCGGGCCTCGCTGAGCGCTCTGCCCAGCACCGCGGCGATTCGGTGCACCGTCCCCGGCGCGATCAGCTCAGCATCCGCGACCTCCTGCCGGCTGATCGCGTCCACCGCTCGCTGCACCGTCTTCGCTCCAACTGGCCGTCCTGGTACAGATGCTCGCCGGCGCCTCGGTCATCGACTCCGCCGGACGGTGGGTGGCCGCCCTCAGCGGCAGCGGGACACTCGGCGCAGGCACCGACCCCCTGGCCGTCGGCGCGATCATGGACAACACGGGCGTCGGCGTCCTGAGCATTCTCCTCGCCGCCGGAACACTCATCGCCTCACTCCCCCTCCTGAAGATGACGGCGTCCAGTGACGCGGCAGCAGCCACCGAATCCGTCGCATCCCTCCCGCAGGCCACGCCGGTCGCGAGGCCGCCCACAGAGAAGCCAGCCTCACCAGCGGAATGAAACCACGACCTGTCGATCAAGTCGTCGATGCTCAACGGTCGGGTCCTGCGCTCCCAGCACCCGAGCGACATCGACCCAAGAGGTCTACGCGTTGCTGACCGTCTACCAGACGATCATCAGCATCGCGCTCGACCTCGCCCAGACGCCGCCCGGCGGACCGGACTCACACCGGCAAGCAACGACGAGCTTCAGACCAAGACACGACCGCTGAACGATCACCTCTCAAT
>NZ_QHHV01000218.1:0-11443 GCF_003947245.1 Actinoplanes sp. ATCC 53533
GGGCCGGTCGGGTAGCCCGGCGAGGCCCTCGGCGTGGTGGCGGGCGATCCAGGCGCGAACGGTTTTCGGGTCGTAGTGCAGCAGATCGGCGATCTCGCTCGCGGACCAGCCGGCCGCTGATAGCACCACCATCATGATCCGGGTGGCGTTACGCCAAGGCCCGTGCAGGGCGGTAATCAGTTCGGTGTGTTGCTGCGCGGACATGCTGGCGTAGACGTGCGCGGGGCGCATACTGACGGTGACCTCGTCGGGGTTCAGGCTCTTGTGTGGAAACCTGATCCGAACCCGCGGCGGGGTCTTTACGTTGTTATGTCCCTCTTGCTGAGCGTGTCCGCGTACCGCCCGTCACCAGTTACGTACCGGAATTCTGCCTACGTGCTTAGCTGCGGCAAACACCTCCGAGCGACCTACCGCGCCCGGGGTAGGCCGCTGATCGCTGGGAGCCTCGGGCTCCGCTGAGACGCGGCCGCAAGCCAGGCACGCTGGGCGCCCGGGACCGGGCCCAGGTGGTCGTCGCCGTCTACCAGGCCGGGCTGCGACCCGGACGGCACCCGCCGATCATCGCCCCTGCTGCCGTGGCCCAGGGGAGCCGAGCGGGACGGCGCGCGGACCACTGAGCGCCGGTGGGTGGCCGGCGGATCCGCTGGTGGACGGCGCCCACCCCCTACTTTGGGTGGGGTTGCCCATGGTCGATAGTCGGATCGCCGGCCCTGCGATCAACTCTAGGATCGGCAACGTGGCTGGTGCTGGGCTGCGACGGACCTGGTACGGCCGTGCCGTACTGGTGGTGTTGCTCGCTGCTTTCGGGGTGTCCAACGCGGTGGCTTTCACCGAGGCCCCGGAATCGGTGGTGCTCTGTGCCGTCATCCCGCTGTGCGCCGCCATGCTGCTGGCCCGGCCGCTGCCGTTGTTCGTTGCTCCGACAGTGGTTGCCGCCGCCGCGGCCAGAAGCGTCGGCCCTCTTTCGCCCGAGCTGTCCACCCCGTTCTTCGAGGCACTGGCCCTGCTCGCCCGGCGGGCTCAACAGGCCCGCCTGCTGCGGGCGGATCTCGTTCCCGACGACCTGCACAGGATCATGGCGATGGTCACCGGTGTGCTCGGGAGCATGGACCCGGCGACCGAGGGCTGGCGTCGTTACCTCGGCATCCTCCTGGACGGGCTCTCGCCCGCCGCGCGACCGTCCAGCCGTCGGCCGTGCCCGACAACGCCAGGCTGGCCCCTACTTTCGTCGGCACAGGACGTCGCACAATGGCGGATCCAGCGGTGAAACCGCGGTCTTAGCCTCGGGGAATGACCAATGCCTTCGGTGGGCGATGAGTGGGCTGACGGAGGCGCTGGGCCAGGTGCCGTCCGTGGCCGCGTACGGGATCGTGGCTCTGGCCCTGCTCGCCGAGTCGAATCTGGTCATCGGCGTCTTCGTTCCCACGCTGACCCTGATGATGTCCGCCGGTGCTCTCGCTCAGACCGGCTATCTGCACTTCCCGGTCCTGGTCGTGGTGGCGGCCGGGGCCGTCGTCGTGGCCGACCTGATCAGCTATCGCACCGGGTTGTTGCTCGGTGGTCGGCTGCGCACCAACCGCCTCGGCCGGCGCATCTCTGCCACAGCCTGGGGCCGTGCGGACACGGTCATGGCCCGGCACGGCGGCCGGGCTGTCTTCCCGGCCAGGTTTGTGCCGCTGCTGCGGACGCTGGTGCCGCATTTCGCGGGCGCCACCGGGGTCCCGTACCGCCGGGTCGCGCCCTACAGTGTGGCCGCCGCGAGCACGTGGGCGGTGCTGGAAGCCGGTGCCGGCTACGCCGCCGCACAGTCCGTGCACCGGATCATGACCCTGGGAGCTCCGGCCGTCGTGGCGGCGGCCCTGCTCGGCGCCGGCGTATTCGCCGTGGTGCGCCGCCGTGGCCGGCCCGGTCGGTCGTCTTCAGGCGACGGAGGATTTCGGCGGCGGTTCCTGAATCAGGTCCCCGGCCGATTCCGGTACGGGTGCGGCGTCCGCCGGCTCTCGGCTGGAGTCCCGGACCCGGATCACCGCGATCGTGGCCACCGCCCAGAAGGCTCCGAGCAGGACCGACGTCACGGTATCGCTCACCCAGCTCCACTCGGTGGCCAGCCGCGACACGCCGACCACCAGCAGCACTGCCACGGTGACCGTCCAGACAGCGACGGCCCGCAGCCGTCCGCCGTCACGCGTCAACGCCCACGCCGCCAGGACGCCGATCGCGGTGGCCACGGCGTCGAAGCTGAAGAAGATCCCCGGACCGGCCGGGTCGGCCGTCCTCGAGACGATCTGGTCGAGCACGACCAGCGGGATCACCGGGCCGAGCGCCGCCAGGGCGTCGAGCAGTGTCGGCTGCCGGCCCAGCCGCCGCAGGGTGACCACGACGGACACCACGAACGCGCCGACCACGAAGAGCCAGGTCGCCGCCATGGAACCGATCGCGATCACCCGGCCGGTGGCGTGGTACTCCCGGTGCCCGGCGAACCAGGTGACGACCTTGGCGTCCACCGAGGGCAGGTCGCTGAAGCGGACCGCGACGGTGGTCAGCCGGGTCATCGCCCAGCCCGCGACGAGGAGCACCGCCAGCCCGGCGGCGAGCCGCACCGCGGTGGCCCGGCGCGGCCCGAACCGGCGCCCGACCGCCTCCGACGCCCGGCGATAGCGCCGAAAGGCGGCCCGGGCCCGCTCCGAGCCCGCCAGCAACTGCCAACCCATCCGGACCGGGTCGGGGTTGCGGCCGAGCCAGCGGCCGCCGACCACGAGCGCCGCGCCCACCACGCCGAGTAGACCCAGCGCCGCCGTCACATGACCGAACGAGGCGCTCAGCCGCTCGTAGGAGCTGCCGGCGGCGTACCCGGCCAGGATTTCCAGACTCGCCCACCCGGCCACGCCGGGCAGGTTCCACAGGGCGAACGCTGGATACCGCATGCCGGCGGATCCGCACAGCGGGGGAACCAGGGTGCGGACCACGGTCACGAACCGGCCGGCCAGCGCGGCCCGCCCGCCGTGGCTGCGGATCAACCCGTCCGCCCTGGTCCAGCGGTCCTCGCCGATCCGGCGGCCCAGCACGCTGCCGCGCAGCCGTGCACCCTGCCGTCGCCCGGTCCAGTAACCCACGTGGTCCCCGGCGACCCCGGCCAGCACCGCGACCACCAGCGCCACCCGCAGGTCCAGGTCTCCCGCGCGGCAGAGGAACCCCACCAGCAACAGCGTCGACAGGGTCGGCACCACCACGCCCGCGATCAGCGCGGTCTCACCGCACACGGCCACGGCCACGATGACGTAGACCAGCAACGGCGGCACACCGCTGATCACCTCGGTCAGCCAGCCCATCGCGGAATCCTCTTCTCGACCTGGTTCGAGGCAAGCCTGTCAAAGACCTTTGCCCACGGTGGTGTCATCCGGGCGATCGGCCGGCCGGGCCGCTGCGCGTCGGTCTTCACCAGGGCACGACCCATCCACAACCGCCTCGATGACCGTCCCGACGTGCGACGCATCCCCGCCGACCACGCCATTGTCAAAGATCAAACGGCGGCGCACGCCGCACCGCTTCACCGGCCGCCGCGACGTCCTACCCGACACATCCGTGCCGTCGCCAGTCCCCAGCGGTCACACCGCTAGCCCGCCCAGCTGGCGGTAGAGGCTCCCCTCCGGAGGGGAGCCGGTGCGGGCAGGGGGTTCGAGGCGGCGGGTGCCAGGCCTTCGAACAGGAGTGCGAGGTAGCGCCGCCAGCCGTCGGTGCCAGGGTCCATGGTCCACAAGGTGTTGGTCAGCATGGCCATGATTCGGGCCAGGTCGTCGGGGACGAGGTCGGCGCGGAGCAGTCCGGCGTCCTGCGCGCGCCGGGCGAGCAGGGCCAGCGACTCGAGGAACGGGGTGTAGGCCGCCGCCGTCAGGGTGCCGGTGTTACGCGCGGCGGCCACGGTGTTGAGCTCTTGTGCGACCAGGCCCATCGCGGCTTCGATCAGGCTGATGAGGCCGCGCAGCGGATCCTCGTCGGCCAGTGCCCGTTCGGTGGCGGGAGCCAGGTCTTCGGTGATGGCCTGGTCGACGGCGGCCCGGACCAGGTCCGATTTGCTGGGGAAGTGGTTGTAGAGCGTCCGGATCCGCACGTCGGCGCGGCGGGCGATCTCTTCCAGCGGCGCGTCCGGGCCTAGGTCAGCGAAGACCGCGCGCGCCGCCCGCACGATCCGCTCGGCGTTGCGTGCCGCGTCGGCGCGTAGCGGGCGCTCGGTCTCGGTTTCCATCATGCCAGTGTAGCAAGATGCAGTCAGCTGCAAGTTGTGCTAGCTTCGCCTCAAAAGAGAACTTGCATCCCACTGCAAGATGTTTTGAGGCGGAGAGATCCGATGAAAGTGGGCACCGGATCAGGCGACGCTGCGCACTCGTCCTGGACGGCGGACCGGGCCAGTTCCTCGTCGCCTACCGCACCGGTGGCCGGGTGACCGGCGTGCTCGCCGCGGGCAAGTCTCCCAAGGTCTTACGCGCCTGGCGTGCCCTCATCGCCACCAGCGCCCCGTGGCGCGACGCACTCATCGCCGCCTCACTCCAGGAGGAATCCATGACCACCACCGATCTCCCGGCTTCCCCCGCCGACCGTGACGCGCGCTGCCCCGTTTGACCCCCCTCCCTCGTACCGGGAGTGGCGCGAGACGAACGGCCTGCGCAAGGTGAACTGGCAAGGCCGGGAAGTGTGGGCGGTGAGCCGCTACGAGGACGTCAAGGTCGCGATGACCGACCCGCGGATCAGCGCGGAGGTCGCCCCGCAGCCGGGTAACACCGAATATCACGGCGACGCCATGCCCAAGATCGGCGGTCGTGATGCGCCGCACCGTCACCGTCGAGGAGAAGCGGAAGCCATCGGGAGGATCTTCGGCTCGGCGGCGAGGTCGCGATCATCACCGGTGCCGGCCTGGTGATGCGGCGGTGGCGCTTCGGCCGCGTGGTCGACAGCACCTCGACCGCCGGACTGCTGGGATCCCCGCGCAAGAGCTGACCGGTGAGCAGATGTTCGTGGACCTGCCGGGATATCGAGCGATCAGATCCATCAGGTAGGCGACCATCTTTCCGCGTTCGGCTGGCGCCGCCACCTCCTGGTCAGGGGTCACCCGCGGACTTGGGCGTTGCTCCAGTCCGCGTGGTCGGAGCCGTTGCCGGCGTTGCCATCGCCGATGGTATTGAGATCGTGCCGTTGCACCGGTCGGGTCGGGCGCCCCTGGAGAAGGAGGTGGGCTATGCCCGCAGGCGCATGGCCAGGTCGGCGATGTGGGCCGGGGTGACGCGGCAGCAACCCCCGACCAGTCGCGCACCCGCACCGATCCAGCTGTCCACCGGTTGCGCACCCCAGCCGGCCTCGCCGGTCCACGAGCGGGTGGCAGCGTCCCAGCGCTCGCCGCTGTTCGGGTAGACGACCACCGCCTTGTCACCGGCCCGGGCCCCGATGGCAACGGCGGGCGCGATATCGCCCGGTGCGCTGCAGTTGACCCCGACCGCGACCACGTCGTCCATCCCCGCAGCGAGCCTGAACGCCTCGTCCAGCGGCTGGCCGGCCCGGGTGTGAACGCCGTCGATCGTGTACGACAGCCACGCGGGCATCCCCAGCTCCTCGACCACGCGGAGCATCGCCTCGGCCTCCGCGGCGTCCGGGACGGTCTCCAGGGCCAGCACATCAGCGCCGGCGTCGGCCAGCACCTGCATGCGCCGCCGATGGAACCGGACCAGTTCCGTGACGCTGAGTCCATAGCCGCCGCGGTATTCGGAGCCGTCCGCCAGCATGGCGCCGTACGGTCCGACCGATGCGGCGATCCACAGCGGACCGCCGATCCCGGCATCCGACGCCCGCTGCCGGGCCTGCCTGGCCAACGTGACGCTGCGTCGCAGAAGCGCGGTGACGGCAGCGTCGTCGAGACCGATCTTGGCAAATCCGTCGTAGGTGGCCTGGTAGCTCGCGGTGATCACGACCTGCGCGCCGGCGCGCAGGAAGGCGAGGTGGGCGTCGACGATCGCTTCCGGCTCGTCGTGCAGCAACCGCGCTGACCACAGGTGGTCGGACAGGTCGTGGCCGGCCGCGGCGAGTTGGGTGGCGAGGCCACCGTCAAGCACGATCGGGCCGGCGGACAGCGCGGCCGCGAGGGAACCGGAGCTCATCGTGTGCACCTTTCGCGTTCGAAACCGTACGCCTCGCCCACAGCCACTCCAGTCGCCGAGCGGCGACTCGGCGGCCATGGGTGATCGTCGCACGGGCCGACCCCGGCGGCATCCCCGCCGCGATGGGCGCCGGCACCCCGCGAGGGAATGCTGGCAATCTATCTACTTCTCCGTGACCTGACGGGCTAGTCCGAGGACTGGGCCGGGTTTGCCGACGTGGCCGGCGAAGTGCTTCCTTCACCGGCTTCGAGCACCGTGGTGACAGGTCCCTTCGACCGGGCCGCGTGGTTCAGCTGTCGCGGGACGCGAGGATCACCACCGGGATCTCCCGATCGGCCCAGGCGGCGTATTTGGCGAAGTCGGAATAGATGTCGACCAGTCGCTGCCAGAGGATGGCTCGCTCCTCACCGGTGGCTTTCCGGGCGTGGACCCGGCGGTTGCGTTCCCTGCGCAGGTGCACGCGGGTTTCTGGGTGGGCCATCAGATTAGCGAACCACTGAGGGTTCTGCGGCAGTCCACCTTGGGACGCGGCCAGGACCAGGTTTGGTCCGTCCCGCAGGTACAGGACCGGCGTGACGTACAGCTTTCCGGACCTGCGGCCGGCGTGTTCGAGCAACAGCGTCGGTACCGGCTTTCGGAAACCCGCGCCGATCCGCCACTTGCTGCCGATCCAACCGTTGGTGAGCTTGAAGACGCAGACGTGTACCCGGGCACTGTATTTGATCGCTTTCACCGTGATCGGTGAGTCGAGTCCGGGTGGACGTTCGTCGGGTAGTGAGAAACGGGCCACCTTCATCGCCCTTCCGGAGCGGTGGGCGACGCAGGGGTCGCGGTCTTCCGGGGTAGGCGGTCGACGCTCATCGGTGCCTCTCGCCGTGGTGCGGATCCGGTCGACGCGATGTTGCCCACTTTGGTACCCACTGTCGCCGAGCATTCGGACTGTGTCCAGCAAAGCCGTAGAGCGGCCCGCCGCCGGTCTTTCATGGTTGTTGTCCAAAGCTGTCCAACGCTGTCCAGCCTTACGAGTTAACGGAGGCCTGTGCGCATACGGTCCGTTTGTCAACCTGGCTGGGGCCGGGGACGAGGGGCATGCGAGGAGGCTTTGTGAGACACGTGCGTATCCGCGCCGCGGCCGTTCTGGTCGCGGCGCTTGCCGCGTCAGGTGGGATCCTGGCGGCGACGCAGCCCGCTGCGGCGGCCGTGATGTGCCAAGACTGGGTGCTCGGCGCGGCCCGGGTGGCCACCTACGTGGGAAACACCGGGTTCGACGGGCCGGTGGTCAGCAACGGCGCGGTGGTCAACACGCTCGCCGGCAACGACATGGTCAGCGTGGAGACCGGCGCGACCCGGGTGGTGGTCTGCCTCGGGGAGGGCGACGACACCTTCGAGGGCGTGGCGCCCGGCGCGACGCGGCCGACGGCCGGCAGCCTGTTCTCGGTCGAGGGCGGTCCGGGCAGCGACGGCATCGAGGGCGGCGACGGGTTCGACATCCTCGTGGGCGAGGACGGCGCCGACATGATCGCCGGCGAGGCCGGCCCCGACCGCATCATGGGCGGGAACGGCAACGACGACCTGTACGGCGGGGACGGCAACGACACGATCTACGCCGGTTCGGGCGACGACTACCTGTTCGGCGACGCGGGCGACGACATCCTGATGTCCGACGGTGGCGACGACGTCCTCGACGGCGGGCCGGGCACCGACAGCTGCGTCGGCCCCGGCACGTTCGTCAACTGCGAGACCATCCGCGAGGTGACATCGTGAAGTCCCTGACCCGTTTTCTCGTTCTCCTGCTGCTGGCGGCCGGCGTGACCCTGCCGGCGGGTGCGCGCCCGGCGCGGGCCGCCGTCGACCCGGCGACCATCATCGCGGTGGTGGAGGCAGGCGTGAAACTGCTCGGCTTCCTCAAGGATCTGCGCGCCGGCAACAAGTCGATCGACCAGGCGAAAGCCGAGATCATCAACGCGGTGAACGCCTCGAAGACCGCGCTGCTCGCGCACGCCGACGCGCTCGCCGCCGCCCCGGCCAAGGCGTGCACCCGCGCGGCCGTGATCGAGGTCGGCGACATGGACCGGCTCGAGCTGTCCGCGCTGCAGACCTGGGCGCAGTCGGTCACCTCCTGCGCGACGCAGATCGACAGCCTCAGCGACGCGGTCACCGACAAGGCGGTCGCCGACCAGCTCGGCTTCGCGCTCAACATCGCCGGCCCGATCGCGATCCTCGCCCGGGAGAAGGCCGGCCTGTCCACCGGCACGCTCGCCCCGTTCCTGGTGACCGCGAACAGCAAGGTGCAGACCAAGCTGCAGCCGTCCTGCACCACCGCGAGCAACACCGCGCTACGCCTGCGCCCCTCCCGGGTGACGCGGTGCACCAGCTACGACGGGCGGATCGCGTCGGCCAAGTGCCTGGCCGCCATGACCCACTGCACCGCCGGCACCGTGCCGCTGCGCTCGGCCCGGCTGGAGGCATCCGCGACGACCAGCTGGCGGGTCGCCGACTCGGCGAGAGTGGTCTTCACCGGCTGGGTGCCGGCGATAGCGAAGGCCCGGGCCGCCGGCACGGCCTGAGCGAGATCCGGCCGGCCACCGATTCACGGCGGCCGGCCGGACCGCTTCCCGGCAGATCGCCCAAGGAGCCCGGTGATTGCTTCCACGGGTGGTGGTCGTCGGTTTCAGTGGAGCGCTCGTGGCGGTAGCGTCGTCGACGCAGGCGCGAAGCAGCGGACGACATGGCCGAATCGTCGGCCTCGACCTGGGAGCGACGTGATGCCGCGACGGACTCTTGTCGTTGATCCGGAGTTTGGGCGGCGGCTGAAAGGGTCGCGTGAGCAGGCGGGACTGTCGCTTCGTCGCCTCGGGCAGAAGATCCACTGTTCGCACGGCTATCTCTGGGATCTTGAGGCCGGAACCAAGCGGCCGAGCGTCGCGGTCGCGGTGCTGCTCGACAATGCCCTGTGTGCTGGCGGCGAACTGTCCGCTCTGGTGCGCGAAGTGTCAGCCGACACCGATGTGCGGCCTGTCGGCCGGGTATCCGATGCTGTCCAGGTGCCGGTCGGGCTAGAGTTCGCGCCGGACTGGAGATACGGCATCGATGTAGCCGTGAAACTCTGGCAGGGGGACATGCAACGACGAGACCTTTTGCACGGCGTTGGCTTCAGCGCGACGGTTTTCCTGCCGCCGGCTATGCGATGGCTGATGTCGCCGCTCGACGAGCGTCCCACCGGGCGAGGGGAAAGGCTCGTCGGTCAACCGGACGTCGAGACGGTCCGACAGATAACTTCTACCTATCGGACGCTGGACAACCAGTTCGGTGGCGGACACGTTCGCAATAGCGTGGTCCGATTTCTGAACGGAGACGCCACCGATCTGCTCAAAGGCCGCTACGATCCAACAACCGGTCGTGCGCTGCTGTCCGCTGTCGCAGAGGCTACTCAATTGGCCGGCTGGGCTTCGTATGATGCGGGGATGGATGGGCTGGCACAGCGATACATGATTCAGGCGCTGCGGTTGGCAGGCGGCGCGGGCGACCGCGCGCTCGGCGCCGAAATCCTGGCTGCGATGAGCCATCAGGCTGCCTACAAGCGTGCCGCAGCGGAGGCGGTCGACCTTGCTCGGGCCGCAGGCCGGGCAGCATCGGAGGTCGGTGTCGAGGCCATCCAAGCGGAGTCGGCTGTGCTCGAAGCCCAGGGGCACGCGGCGGGTGGCGAAGAGGCGGCGTGCGCGGCAGCCCTGGATCGGGCAGAGAAAATATTCGACAAGGCGGACCGGTCCAGCGATCCGCAATGGATCGGATACTTTGACGAAGCGTATCTGGCGGCAAAGTTTGGGCACTGCTTTGTCACGCTTGGGCGCGGTGACATCGCTCAGCGGTTTGCTACGCGATCCCTCGACATGGACGGCAAGAACTATGCGCGTGGCCGCCAGTTCAATCTCGCGCTGCTTGCCGCAGCTCATGCCCAGGTCGGGGACCTGGAGGAAGCAAGCAGGGTCGGCATTCAGGCTGTGGATGCGGCGGAGGGACTCCGCTCGTCCCGGGCTCGGGACTATCTAGCCGATCTGGCGGATCGTCTCGCGAAGCATGCCGGGCTCCCTGCCGTGCGGGACTTCACGGATCGGGCGCGTCCTGTGTTGAGCGCTTCTTAGAGCTTTCCCGATGCCTTGAGAAGGAGAACGGCCAGCAAACCGGAAACCGAACCAGCGCCGATGATGGAGCCTTCGTCCATGTGCTGCTGAACCTCGGTGAGTGGTATCCAGCCGATTCGTTCCGCTTCATTGATGTCAGGCGCGGCTCCGGTGTGGTCGGCACCGCGGGCGAGATAGACGACGTTTTCCTGGTCGACGGTGCCGACCATGGGCTGGAACGTCAGGAGCCGTTCCATGCTGCGCGGACGCCACCCGGTTTCCTCCTCAACCTCGCGCGCGGCACAGGTCAGGGGATCCTCTGCCGGATCGAGATAGCCGCCGGGCAATTCCCAGACCCACCGATCAAGAATGAACCGCTGGCGCCACATCATGAGAACGCGCTCGTCATCATCCAGGACGATGACCATCGCGGCGCCTGGAACGCGAAGAACGTACTGCTCGAACCGCACGCCGTCGGGTAGCTCCACGTCGGCGACGCTCAGCACAGCTCGCCGGGCGTCGTCGATGACGCGTTCTCCGTGGATGGTCCATTCGCTGGCTCGTCTGGGCTCCGCAGTCATGAGCGCACACTATCCGGACGTGCCGCATGGGCTGTACCGCGACCGGCATGTCGGCTGACACCGGCTGACGTCGGTCGCCTTTCGCTCTGCGTATCCGAAAGCCACGCTGTTGCTCGAACGGAATACGACCTGCGAACAAGGCGGCGGTGTTCACATGCGACATGTGCTACTTGACGGATGGGTGAGTGGCGTCCCTGATAGTGGTGTAACGCGATCGACGTGATCGTCGGGCGGCCCGTCTGCGGGCTGAACGAAGAGCGCGGTCATCGCGTGATCTTTCGAGTGAACCTCTCACAGCACTCTCGAAAGGGCTCTATCGCGATGACCGCACCTCACATCATCAACCCTGCCGGGCTGTTGGACCAAGCTCTCGGCGACGCGTCGCCGGATCTGATGCGGCACTTGCTGTCCACGGTGATCAACTCGCTGTTGTCGGCCGACGCGGACGCGGTCTGCGGCGCCGAGTACGGGGCCGTGTCACCGGAGCGGGTCAACGTCCCGTAACGGCTACCGCCATCGTGACCTGGACACCCGCGTCGGCACGATCGACGTCGCGGTCCCGAAACTGCGCCAAGGCACGTATTTCCCCGATTGGCTG